>JAKAUH010000813.1 GCA_021818605.1 Planctomycetota bacterium | reverse complement strand
GTGGCGAGTGGCGAGTGGCGAGTGGCGAGTGGCGAGTGGCGCGTAAGAACCTCTGTTCAGTGCGAGTCTCCGACGCCGCCGGGGAGCTACCTGGACCGAAGGCTCCCGCGCCGCTGCCAGCCAGGGGAAGCGCGGGAGGTCTGCGGTCCGGCCCGCCCTGGGGCGGGGTCATGAGACCCTCGCCCAACCGGGCCGTTCCGGCTCGCCACTCGCCACTCGGCCCCTCAACCTCATTACTTGTTGCTCGACGAGGTCGACCTCCGCTTGAACCCGAACTGCGGGCTCTTGATGATCATGGGGCGGCTGATGTCGCAGACTCCCCAGCCTTTCTTCTCTCTGCGGGCGGTGATGGTAATCTTCAGGATGCTCCTGTTCTGACCTTTCTTGGACAGGATCACCCCCAGGCGGCCGGTGCTCTTGGCCTGGTTGAAACCGGAGACCTTGTAGCCGTCGAGGTAATCGGCCAGCTTGTCGATCTCTTCCTTCGAATAGGTTCCGTCGAGGATCCGGGTGAACATGTCCTCGTTGTACTTCTTGGACTCCGCCGGGGCTCGCAGCGCGGTGGCATCGGTGAGGCGACCAAGGTCCTTCTCCTTGAGGGCATCCAGAAAGGCATTAACGGCGCCCTGAGGAGTTCGGAAATCGGGTGCTTTCGAGGAGCCGCCACCCGGTGCGCCGGGTCCGCCTGGCGCCATCATGCCGCCGGGTCCGCCCGGTCCGCCCATTCCCCGCTTCATCTGGCCCTGCATCTGGCCCTGCATCTGCTGCATCATCTGCTGCTGTTGCTGTTGCTGTTGCTGCATCATCCCCTGCATTCCGCCGCCCATCATGCCGCCGCCCATCATACCACCGGCATTCGGGGCCATGCCGGGCGGTCCGCCTCCCGGGCCGGGTCCACCGGGACCGGGACCGCCTGCGGGACCGCCCGCGCCGGCGGCCGGCGAGGCTCCGGCATCGCCGGCCGCTGAGGGCGCCGGCTGCGGCTCCTTGTTTGACAGGGCCAGCAGCTCAGCGGTGGCCGAGTTCTTGTCCGGGCCGGCCGGGCCGCCACTGGAGGCCGGCGCAGCCGCGGCCGCGGGCACGGCCGCGGCGGATTCAACCGGGGCCGCGACTTCGGGAGCCGCTGGCTCCTCCGGCGTCGCTTCCTCCGAATTGGGGGCGGCCGAGGCGACCTGGGGATTCTCCGCCGCGGGTGGCGGCGTCAACTCCGGCGGGGCGGACTGACCCGGGATCTGGGCCGAACCGTCGCTACTCGGGTCCGGTAGATCGCCCGATCCGCATCCAGAGACGACCGCCCACGCTCCGACGAACGCGAGCCGCGCCAGCCACTTCCTCAACGGCTTCATGGTCCGCCTTCCTTTTTTCCGGTTTCGTTCGGTGTTCGTCGTACGTCGTCGCGATCAGCCCCGTGTCCGCACGACCCGGCCCTCGCCATCGCGATTCTCACCCCTGATTATGGCGGAGTCCTGGGCAAGATTGGAAGGGCTGTCCGAGCATTCCGCCGGCGAGCCCGGCTGCTCATTCGTGATCGATCGATTACACAAACTCTGGCATGTTTATCGAATACGTGCCGGGCCCTTCCCCCCACCGACGCGGCGCAGTATGATGGGAAGTCTATCCCTACCTGACGGGCCGCGGCCCATGACACACCATCGTGCCGGCAAGAGACGCCGATCGCGGGAGTTTCCACCATGCCCCCCCAACAGCGGACGATCCTGATCGTCGACGACGACCACGAGATCCTCGAGTCCATGCGGACCATTCTGGAGAACAAGGGCTTCCGCATCCTGGTCGCCCGCGACGGCAACTCCGGACTCATGATCGCCGAGCGCGAGAATCCCGATCTCCTGGTGCTCGACATGATGATGCCCAAGAAGAGCGGCTTTCTCGTCCTGGAAAAGCTCAAGAGCCGTCCGGGCGGGCTGATCCCGACCATCATGATCACCGGCAACGAGGGGAGCCGCCACCGCGCCTATGCCGAGATGCTCGGCGTGCGCGACTACATCCGCAAGCCGTTCGCCATGGAGAAGCTCGTCCGGTCGATCGAGAAGGTCATCGGCTTCAAGAGCCGCGGTGAGGGATACGACGACGAAGCCTGAGCCGGAACCCGCCCGGGGACCGCGCCTTGCCCGGCCCCCGCGGCCGGGCGTAGAATCGGTCCTCATGAATCGAACGACCCGACGCGAGTCGATTGGCCGGGCGGTGTCGCGAGCCGTCGTCCTGCTCGCAGTGCTCCTGCTGCCGATCGTCCGCGCGCACGCTCAGGCGGATGCCGAGTCTCTCGATCGACCCGGCGGCGAATCGATCCCCGGCCGGCTCGCCGGGGACGCCCGTTCGGGTTTCCGCTTCATCCCCGCCCGCGGCGGCGCGCCCGTCGCGCTCGGCCCCGGCGCGACGATCCGCCGCGATCACCCGGCTCGACCCACCACGCCTTTGCCTTCACCCGGCGCACCGACGGCCGGAGCGCCTCCGTTTCACCTTCTCATCGGCGAGGCCGGGCGATTCTCCGGCTCGCTCCGCTCGCTCGACGGCTCGCTTGCACGCTACGCGCCCGCCTGGCAGCCCGACGAACTGACGATCCCCCGTGCCTGCATCCAGGCCGTCATCCAGCGTCCCGGCGAGGCGCGAATCCTCGCCGAATCCTTCGACCGGCTCGACAGGGCGCGGTGGTCGATCTCGGGTGACGCCGCCGTGGCCGAGCGATCGCCGGCCGGCTCCGGACGGTGCCTCCGCCTCCGGGCCGGCAATGCGTCCGTCGCCCACTCGCTCGACGAGCCCCTCACCGCCGGCCGGCTTGAGGTGGCCTTCCGCGACGACGGCCCGACCGCGCCCGGACGCGAGCCCTCGGTCGCGATGGTCTTCCGCGCCCCGACCGGTCCGGCCCGCATCCGCGTCGTCCTGGGGCGGTCCGAGGACGGCCTGAGCGTCGAGTCCACGGAGGGCCCGTCGCTGCAGGTCCAGCGCCTGGTGCGCACTCCCGGCTGGCACCGCCTGACGCTCCGCTTCGGCCCCGACGAGACCGAGATCTCCGTCGACGGCCAGGAGCTGGCGCACGGCCGGGGTCCCCGGGGGCCGCTCGCCTCCATCCGGCTGGCCCTCGGGGCCGCGGACGGCGCGGCCGCGTCGCCATCGCCGAGCGCCCCGCGCACATCGACCGCCGAGTTCGACGACCTGTCGCTGATCCGCCTGGTCGAGCCGCCGGCCAGCCTCGAGATCGACCCCAACCAGGACGAGGCGCGGCTGGTCATCGGCGATCAGCTCTTCGGCGACCTCCGCTCGGCCGACTCCGAACGGATGGCGCTCGCCGTCGGCGGCCGGACCGTCCCGCTCCGCTGGGGCGAGGTCGCCGGACTGTACCTCCGCCGCGTCCCCGCCCAGGGTACGCCAATCTCCGGCCTGCTGGTCCGCGCCGAGTGGCGATCCACGCCGGGCAGCCGGCCGGCCGACGTCGACTTCGCCGAGGGTGCCCTGGCAAGCCTCGCCGACGAATCCCTCACCCTGACCACCCCCTACTCGGGCACGCTGACGATCCCGCGCGCCTCGCTGACACGCCTCGCCGTGCTCGGCCAGGGGCGGCGGATCGTCCTCGACGTTTCCTCGCATCACCTTGGCGACGAGGTCCCCGTGACCCCGCCGTTGCTCGACCCGCCCCAGCCCGACGGACTGGCCCTCGATCGCTCCATCGAGCTGCCCGCGGACAATCCCGTCGACAGGCCCGCCGAGCTGGTGCTCGATGTTCTCCAGGTCGTACCCGAGGCCGGCGATACCAGGTACTCGCGGCAGATCCGCGGGGGCGAGCTTCGCACCTACACGCTGATTAACGGCCGGCGGATCGACTACCTCAATCGCCACGTCGTGACCGACAACGAGACCCCCGAGCGCGTCCGACTCGCGATCCCCCGCGGGCTGCTCCACCCGGGCAAGAACGCGATCCGGATCGAGCTCACCGGCGACTCGGATCCCCGGCCCAAGTTCGACGACATGGGCATCCTCCAGATCGCCGTCGAGTTCCCCGAGCCGGCCGCCGCGGCCGACACATCCCCTCGGCCCGGACCACCCTGAAACCGGAGCGAATCCCACCCGTGAAGACCCTGACCCGCAGCATGGTCCGCCACGCTCATGCGATCGCCCGCGAGGTCGGGGCCCGGATCATCCTGCTCCATGCCGACGTGGTCGAGGAGGACTGCGACCTCGCCTCCCTCATCGAGGACGTGAACTTCCGCGTGATCCTCGTCTCGCGCCGACAGGGCTTCACGGCGCCCTCGGGCTGGGACGAGCTCTGCTCGGTCGTCCGCATCCCCGACGTCGCGATGACCCGCACCGGCCAGATCAAGGTCGCGATCCTGGTCTCCGCCGCCGAGGGCCACATCCACCCTGGCGACCGTATCCTGTGTCTCACGGGTCTGGACGTCTCGGGTACGATCGACACCGTCATTGTCCTGGACATGGGCAAGGAGATCGAGCTCTTCTCCGCCTCGACCGCCGAGCCCCTGCCGTCGGACGTCACCGCGACCGTCTTCGAGCGCGTTCTGACGCTCGCCGGCGAACTCGGCGTCGAGGGCCGCGAGGGCCGGCCCGTCGGCACCCTCTTCGTCATCGGCGACAGCGAGAACGTCCTGGCGCAGAGCCATCAACTGGTGATCAACCCCTTCCACGGCTACCCCGAGGTCGAGCGGAACATCCTCGATCCGCGGCTGGAGGAGACCATCAAGGAATTCTCGGCGATTGACGGTGCCTTCATCGTGCGCGGCGACGGAGTGATCCTGGCCGCTGGGCGCTACCTGGCCCCACGCGGTAAGCTCGACCCGCCGTTGCCCCACGGACTCGGCACCCGCCACGAGGCCGCCGCCAGCATCACGGCCATGTCGCAGGCCATCGCCATGTGTATTTCGCAGTCCACCGGCACGGTCTCGATCTTCAAGGGCGGCCGGCTGGTCACCGACATCCCCAAGCCGTGGGGACGCACCTCGGATTCCCTGTAACCCGCCGTCGGCCCGATCGGGCGCGGGACAGATGCAAGCATCGCCCTCGTCCGCAAGCCCTATCCGGGCCACTCGTCCTCGTCGCGGCTCGTCGCGGCGTCCGGCGATTCAACGTTGAATCGCCGGACGGCCATGTCGCAATGACCGCCAGTTCGACGTCGAACCGGCGGAATCCCGCGCGTTCCCTCGCCCACTCATAACGGACAGGATCCTCCGCGGACCGAACGCGGTGGCCAGCCATTTTCTCGCCCAGCTCCCCGGATTACACCCCAGGCTCCATCCAGATGTCCCAATCCGGCATTCGGCAAAGGGTTCGAGTCTGTCCCAGAAGAGCGGTTGGATCGAGTCGGGTGGGCATTGCCCA
>JAKAUH010000067.1 GCA_021818605.1 Planctomycetota bacterium | reverse complement strand
CTCGGACGACGCCACGGCCGAGGTTGTCGGGTCGATCGCGCAGGCGGACGCGCGGGTGCGACTGATTCGCGGTCCCGAGCTGCCGCCGGGATGGTGCGGCAAGCAGCATGCCTGCTGCGTGCTGGCGGGCCAGGCCCGGTTCCCGCTACTGGTCTTCCTGGACGCCGACGTGCGCCTTGCGCCCGAGGCGCTGGCGCGGATCGCGGCGTTTCTGGAGGAGTCCGGGTGCGACCTGGCGAGCGGGTTTCCGCGGCAGGAGACGGTGGGCCTGCTGGAGAAGCTGGTGATCCCGCTGATGCACTTCATCCTGCTGGGATTCCTGCCGCTCGAGCGGATGCGGCGAAGCGGCGACCCGACCTACGCCGCGGGGTGCGGGCAGCTTTTCGTGACCACGCGCGCGGCGTACGATCGCTCGGGTGGCCATGCGACGATCCGACGATCGCTGCACGACGGGATCAAGCTGCCGCGGGCGTATCGCCTGGCGGGGCTGCACACGGACCTGTTCGACGCGACCGAACTGGCCGTGTGCCGGATGTACCGTTCGGCGGGCGAGGTCTGGCGCGGGCTGGCCAAGAACGCTGGTGAGGCTCTGGCTGCGCCCCGGATGATCGTGCCGATGACGTTGATCCTGCTGGGGGGACAGGTCGTTCCGTTCGCGATTCTCGCCGCCGAGCTGACCATCGGTCCGTCGCGATGGAGATCGGAGGTGCTTTTCGGGGCCTTCGCGGCGGCCGTGGCGTCGGGGTATTCCCGCTGGGCTCTGGCGTTCCGGTTCGGCCAGTCGCGCTTGGGGGCGCTGTTGCATCCGGTGGGAATCGTCGTGCTGGTGGCGATCCAGTGGTATGCTTGGGCCAGGGATATCTCCGGGCGGCCGTCCTCGTGGAAGGGGCGGCTCTACCGCGGGCCTGGAGCCCTGGACCTCGACCTTGAGCTCGAGCGCTCGGGATGGGAGTCGCCCGCGCCATGACCCAGCCGATGCCCGAGAAACTGCCGGTGGGCTCGCAGCCGATGAACCTGACCCAACTCTTGAAGCGGGTGGGCTGGGCGCTGAGCGGCGGCGAGGCCAAGTCGCTGATCGCCGCCGGGCAGGTTCGAGTGAATGGCGAGGTTGAACTGCGCAAGAGGCGGCAGCTCCGCGTCGGCGACATCGTGGGCCTCGAGGATGGACCGAGCATGGAGCTGACGGACTCGGAGTGAGGCGTGACGCCGTCGTCCACTGATTTGAAAGACACCGACCCAACCCGATCAGTCGAGCCGGGCGTCGCCGCAGCGGACGCATTCGACATCGGCCAGCGAGTGGCAACCCTCCGGCAGTTCGGCCTTGTCGATCAGCATGTTGGGGATCTCGTCGTGGATGGCGAACCGGGGCCCGCAACGGGTGCAGACGAGCCAGTCGCCCTCCCGTCGCAGGGGGGCCTTGCCGATCGGGCAGACCAGGAGTGCCAGCAGGTCCTGTTTGAGCATCGTGCTTGAGTCCTTCCGTTCTCGTATCCGCTCCCGTCCCGTCACTCGATCAATCCGGAGGCCTTGCCCATTATGCGGACTCACGCCCAGGCGTTGAAGGCGAGTCTTCGGCCCGATTCAGCCGGCCTGCCGCCGTGGTCCGTGGTGGGGGATACCGCCGAGAATCGTGCGATTCGGTCCATTTTGGTCTTCCAAAGGATTGGGGTTTCTGGGAATATTAATGAACTCGTGAACCGGGCGCAGGAAGCTCTCCTCTTCCCCGTTTCGCCTCATCCCCGCATTGGCCGCGCGGATGTCCGACGGAACGACCAGGATGGCAGCGAATTACGTAGTAAGATATGGTCGGATGCGGTTCCTCGGCGATTGTGCCGGCCTACCCGGTCAGGAACATCCCCGCGGGCAAGCGGTCGTCATCCGCAGCGATCGGGGTACGGAGCTAGGCGAGGTGCTTTGCCCGGCGTCGGAGCGCACGGTCCGCTACCTGCTTGACCGGCTCGAGGGCGAGATCCTTCGCCTGCCGACGGACGAGGACCGCGAGCGGCAGGAGCGTAACAACCGTGAGCAGCCGGCCGATTTCACCGTCTGCGCCGATCTGATCGCCCGGCGCAAGCTTCAGATGGACCTGGTCGACGTCGAGATCCTTCACGGCCGCGAGCGGGTTGTCTTCTATTACCTGGCTGAGAAGCGGGTGGATTTTCGCGAGTTGGTCAAGGACCTGGCGCGGGTGTTGCGCACCCGCATCGAGATGCGTCAGATCGGCGTGCGCGACGAGGCGAAGCTGCTGGCGGACTACGGCGACTGCGGCAAGCCGGTGTGCTGCAACACGCATCTGTCGCGGATGCCGCCGGTCTCGATGAAGATGGCGAAGCTTCAGAAGACCACGCTGGACCCGTCGAAGATCTCCGGCCGGTGCGGCCGGCTCAAGTGCTGCCTGCGGTACGAGTACGATACCTATCGCGAGCTGGAAAAAATGCTACCGCCCACGGGCTCGACGGTGGTGACGTCGGGCGGCCGGGGGCGCGTGGTGGGCCAGGAGATCCTGGCGCAGAAGCTGGTGGTGGAGTTCGACGATCAGCGCCGCGTGATCGTCGGACTGGTCGACGTGCTGGACGTCGAACCTTCCAGAGGCCGGGGGCCTGCCCCGGCCGAACGCCGGGCCCGCGGCGAGCACGAAAACGGAAGCGGCGCCCGCCCGGGGCGCCTCGATGGAGATGCCCTCGACTCTGAAATGGATGATGACGAACCCACCGACCTCAACTGACCGCTCGAACGCCGTTTCTGACCTCACCCCTCCCAGATCAGCCCGCTCGGTGCCGAGCCGGTTCGAATTCACAGGATGGCCTGTCCCATGAGCCTTCGCAATCGCTTTCCCCGAATCATCGCCTCTGACCCGCGGTTCTCGATCGAGGCCTACGCCTTCATCCTGGAGGCGCTCGATCACGCTCGGGTGCACAAGCTTCACTCCATCAACCGCGCCGAGGCACAATCGGCTCCGGGCTCGCCGAAGCGGCGGCCCACATCGTCGCGGGCCCGCGCGCGAAAAGACCAGCGCGCCGGGCACGTCACGGGGCGCGAGCTGTGCGAGTCGGTGCGCAAGGTGGCACTCAGCCAGTACGGCCTGCTGGCGTCGACCGTGCTGGCGCACTGGGGCATCCGTTCGACTTCCGATATTGGCGATATTGTCTACAATATGATTGCCGTCGGCGACCTGGAGAAGACGCCGAGCGACTCGCGCGCGGATTTCGACAACGTCTTTGACTTCGCCACCGCGCTCAGGCCCAAGTTGGCGCTGGCCCTTGACGAACCCGCCTGAGAGTCTGTCACGGAAGGTTCCGAGACAGGCTCTGACGCGGAGGGAGGATGATTCCGTTGAAGATGCCGACCGTTCGACAGCGGTTCTTCGCCGGGGTGGGACTCTACCTGGCGTGGGTCGGGTTCCTCGTTGTTCTGGCGCTCACCTCGGCGATCGGTCCGCACAGCGGGCCCGTCGAGGATGGGCCGATCCGGATCGAGAGCGAGACGCCCGAGAATACGCCCGCCCCAACCGGGACGGTTCCCGTCCGTTGAGCTGGCCGTCGGTCTCGGCGACCTCGATCAGACCGGGACTGAGCCGGCATGACGACCGCGCCCGCGGAACGGGTCGGAGAGCTGCCGGCGCCGCTTGAGCTCCTGGAACGCTTCCAGACGGGGTCGGAGCCGCTCGCGCACCTCGTCCACTGACCAGACCTGGTAGTCGTGCCCGTCGAAGCCGACATCGAGCGCGGCCCAGGCGGATGCGTCGCGGATCGGACACAGCTCCGGCTGGCGTTCATAGAGCGCATGCACGTGGCCGTAGAGGTGGACGTTGGGCGACTCGACCGAGCCGTGATGTTGCCCGTTCCAGGTCAAGAGCGGGTAATGGTTCAGCGTCATCTGGATCCCCTCGACGTCGATTTCAACCTGGTCGTAGGCCGCCGAGAACAGGTCGCGGTACCGTCGGTCGTCGTGGTTGCCCCAGACGAGGAAAACCGTCCGGCACTGGATCCGGTCGCGGAACCAGCGGGCGTTGCGCACGCAGTCGCGGCTGCCGAAGACCCAGTCGCCCAGGCACCAGAGCACATCGTCCGGGCCGACGCGGGCGTTGATATTGGCCGCCAGGCCCTCGTTCATGTTGTGGATGGATTCCTCGCTCATCCTGAGTGAGCGGAGGTCGCCGCCCGTTGACTCGAGCGCGAGGAACGCATCGCGATCCGCGGGCGTCATGAAGACCACCCGTCGGCAATGCTTCATGATGTTCCCGTGGAAGGCGTGAGGATCGCTGCAAAAAAACGTCGCCATGACCGTACTTCTCCGGCGCCGGAGCCGGCTCCGATCATCGATTGTCCTTTGAGAGTTTCTTCTATCGCATTAGACGATCCAGAAGCCCGTGGTGTTCGCAGGAATGGGCGTGGAGGGTCGGTCCCGGTGCAGGAAGGCGGTCGAATGCGTCCCGCGCAACAACAGAGGACCTGGACCGCGACCCATTTCGGCCCCGGCCCCGGTCCTCGCTGATGTCCGCCCGGATTGACGCCGTTCGATGGCAGGCGTCAGTACGGGTAGGTGCTCATGTGGAATCCGTCGAAGGGCCCCGTCCCGATCGAGAGCGAGGTCCCGTAGACGGCCGGGTAGCCGCCATAGCCGAGGCCATAGCCGGTGTAGCCAAATCCGGTGCCCATGTCGGGAGATCCGAGGCCGTAACCGCCCAGGCCGAAGCCGCCGTAGGCGGGGTATCCCAGACCACCATAGCCCCAACCGATATTTCGATAACCCGGGCCGTAGCCCCCCCAGCCGTAACCCAGGCCGTAGGGGTGATACATGCGATAGCCCCAGCCGGGGCCGTAGACGTGGTAGGTGTAGCCGTATCTTGGACCGCGGAAGAAGCCGCCTCGGCGGAAGATTCCCGCCTGCGAGGTGCTGCTGAGGAATCCCAGGCCGACGGCCACCAGGCTGACGACCAGGAGGGAGCGCAGGTGACGCTTCATGATGCAAAGATCTCTCGGGCCGCGTTGTCCGGTCGCTTGCAAGAGCCGACCGTGACAACGGAGACCGGTCGACTCGACATCAAGCCTCTGATGCAACCGCCACGCCAATCGGAGTTCTTTCGGCGGGCGCGGTGGTCGGCCCCTGCTGGATCCTCGCGAGCCGGCGCCGGCGGACCCAGTAAAACAGGATCGGAAGGAGCAGGTCGATCACCTCGTCGGCGACGAGGATGCCGCCGAGAACGGGAGCGGCCATCGGGCGGATGATCTCCGACGCGACCCCAGTCGACCAGAGCATCGGGGCCAGTCCGAGGATGACAGTTCCCTCGGTGAGCAACTTGGGCCGCAGGCGATGGACGGCGCCGTCGAGCACGGCGCGGCGGAG
>JAKAUH010000650.1 GCA_021818605.1 Planctomycetota bacterium | reverse complement strand
TGTGATAGACGCCGGCCTTCTGCAGCTTGCCGGTGGTCAGCGAGAGTTGCTGGTCGAACCCGTTGACGGGAATCTTGCCCAGCAAGATGGGGTGGGGGCCGGTTGTCGTGAACTCCACGGTCCCGCCCGCCAGGCTGCTGCTGTCGTTTTGGACTTTTGCGTAGAACGAGATCTGCTCGCCCTTTTCGATCGTGGTCGTTGGCGCCTGGATCACGGTCGTGGTCGGGTCGTGGTGGGTGGTCGGCGTGATCGTCACCCGGAGGGGGGACGAGATGCTGGCCGTGAAATCGTTGTTGCTAGGCGTGAATTTGGCTTCAATCTCGTAAGGTGCGACCTGCGTGAGCTTATTGGTGGAGAGGGTCGCGCGGGTCTTTCCCGTCTGGACGGTCGCCTGGTTCGTTTGGCCGAAGATCGATTGAAGGGCCTGGATGAGCGACGAGGAAGATGTGGTGGTCGCCTGGTTGATCGAGACCTGACCGAGGAGGATCGATCGAGGCGACCTGGCGTAGAACTGGACGGTCCCCGAGATCGGTAGCACCTTGCCCGCTCCGATCTGGTTGCCCGTGCCCGCGTCCTTCACGACGGCGAGCAGGGGAACCGATTGTCCCGATTCGGCCCGGGGAGCGCCGGTAACCAGCACGACCCTGGTGGGCACGTGAATCGGCTGCGGGATCACGTGCAGGGTGGCGCTGGCCGACGCCGGGGCGACCCGGCCATTATGGGGGGCGTACGTGGCCTCGATGGTGTAATCCGCCAGCTTGGTGAGCTGGTTCGTCGCGACGGCGGCCACGCCGGCGCTGTTGACGCTGACGTTGCCCAGATTGAGGTGCGCCGGCCCACTGGTCGTGAAATCGACCTTGCCCGTGGTCACCGGCGCGTTGGTGCTGGCGTTTTTGATAACGGCGGCGAAGGTCACATTGGCCCCGGTCACGGCCGTCTGCAAGGATTGGTCGAGGACCATGGCGGTCGGTATCGTCGCGCTCGGCTCTGCGGCCGATGCCCCGGCCCCGCTGAGGAGTGTCCGTCCTTCCAGGGCCTCCAGGTCATACCGCGCGGACGCCGGGCGTCGACGCGGGTCCCGGTCCCATCGGCGCGAAAGAGACGGCATCAATTCCTCCGTGATCCGGACAGCGGAGTCCAGGCCGGACCGTTTGCCCGACCTGCTTGGGACTTCAGGCGAGCCGAGTCGACTCGACACCAGGACGCGTTCCGGGTCCGCGGCAACGAGAAATGACGTGAAATCGATCGGGAGACGTGACTTTCCGGGACCTCGGAGCGCACAGAGGCGGGACATTATCATGGGATGCGGCCGGATGGCAAGACGAGCCGGCCACCTTGAATGGCCTCATGGCGTTGCGATTCTGCGGTTTCTGGTCGACCCGCTCCAACGATTCGGGCCAGGGCGCCGGCACGTCGAGCCCACCGGCCGAAATCTGGAACCTACTTCCAGAACGAGCCCGCGCGGGACTGAAGGAACCCGCGGAGCGCCGCGGCAACCTCTCCCTCGCTGGAATAGCGGGCCGCCGGGACGCCTTCAAGCGCGTTCAGGCAAATGCTTTCGAATTCCGCCGGGATCGTCGTGTCGAGCTGGCGTGGCCGGATGAGGCGCGCTCGGCCGGCCCTGGCGCGCGTGGTCGTGGTAGATGGTTCCTGGCCCGTAAGGAGCCGGTACAGGATCACGCCGAGGGCATGGACCTCGGCCCGGGTCTCGTCGGGTGACGGTCGATGGGTGTCCGTTCCCCGATCCAACAGCGCCCTGGACAGACTTTCGATGGATGGCTGGATCCCGACCAGCCGTACCATCGCCACATCGATCAGTATCCGCTCGGGGGCGAGGTCTCCACGCAGAGGCCCCTCATCGCGAAGGCGCTGGGCGGCCTCGGCGATCTCGGCCACGAGCGTTGCGGCCTGACTCGCGTCGATCGGAATACCGTCCGCCAGGAACTCGGCCAGCGTGCGGGCCTCTCCCTTGAATACCCTGTCGTCGTCCGGGACGCTCGCCAGCGCGGAGAAGCAGGACACCTGGAGGGCCTCCTCGGCGAATGGGGCAGCGAGGGGTAGCGCCGAAAGCATAGTTTCTGGCGCCATGTAAGCGTCAATCCCCGGGCTGGCGAGAAGCCTGGAGAGCGAGGGTGACGCTGCCGCCATCACCGCGTATCCCGCCGGCAGTTCGACCGGCTGGGTAACGCGATGAACCTGGCCCCCGGGGTTGGCGACCTGCGACCGGTCCACGGCCACATACACGGTGAAGCGGCAAAGGACGCCGAACCGCAGCGAGATCGCCACGATAGCCTTTTCGAGAATGGCGAGGTCGCCGTCATGACTGGCGTAGCGATCCTCGAGCTGGCGCACCTGGCCGCGAGCCCAGGCCGAGGCGATCGCGGGGTTCTCGCGGACCTCCGCCGCCACTCGCTCGTCGCGGACCGTGCCCGCCGCATCGAGGCCCCGGATGGTGATCGACCCAGTGGCGGTCCCTCGATACCGGCCGAGAATCCGCACCGGCGAGCCGGGGAAGAGATCCGGCAGCCGGCGCGGGACGACCTCGCCCGGCTCGATCGCCAGGTCCTCGGGAACGATCTCGCGTCCGCCGACCGTCATGCGGAAC
Source organism: Planctomycetota bacterium (assembly GCA_021818605.1). Classification (GTDB taxonomy): domain Bacteria; phylum Planctomycetota; class Planctomycetia; order Isosphaerales; family Isosphaeraceae; genus JAKAUH01. Next base: position 2,749 of record JAKAUH010000650.1, on the reverse strand, counting down.
CCGGTCACCTCGCCCCGATCCGGCAGCGGGAAGATGTACGCGGCCTCCAGCGAGGCATCGCAGCCGTTGACGAATGTCTGCCGCACGACTACCCGCGCCAGCAGGCCGTCGATCCGGGCGCAGACGTCCATCGATTCCAGCGGCAGGCCGCCGCGCTCCGTCCGGAGCGAACCGAAGCCCGCCGCGTCGTCGGCCGAAGCAGGAGAAGACGTCGGATTCGGGACAAGCTCGGCGTCCGGAATCATCGGAAGCGGTCGACTCATGAGACTTCTCCTCCCCTGGCTGGCTCGATGAGTTCGTAGCGTGTCAGTACGCGGAGCAGCGGTCTCGCGGCGGCCTTGATGGCCGCCACGTCGCGAGCTTCGAGCGGATGCGTCGGCGCCAGCAGCAAGGTTACCCCCTCGCGCAGGGGTAACCCAATCAACAACCCGGCGAGTTCCGTCGCGGTCTCGCCAGCCCGGGACAATGGTGGCTCCTCCCTCGTGGGATGCGACTCCGGTACCTCCTTCCAGAACTCACGGGCCGAACGCGGTGAGGCCGGTTTCGATGTGCCGGAATCGCCCGCCGTCTCCGAGACGGCTTCTCCAATCCGCGCCAGCTCCACGTCCGTCCGCCCCGCCAGCCGCTGTTGCACCTCGACCAGGCTGTGGCCCGACGCCTGAAGCTTCTTGATCGCCACAATCTGGAGCAGGTGGCGATGACGATACAGCGCCGTCCGCCCGCGCATTTCGGCCGGCCGATCCACCAGCCCCAGAGTGGTGTAATACCGGATCGTGCGACGATCAGGCACGTCCCGAACCCGGCCGCTCGCAGCGCGCTCATAACCCCGCGCGAGCGACTCGGCCACCCGGTCCGTCAGCTCGTCCAGCGTCCACCGTTCGCTTGCATCGATCATGACAGTGTTATATGCGGACGATGTAACACTGTCAAACGAAAAGCGGCCGGAGTTGATGGATTCGTCCGGGCGGGGCGGAATCGGTCGTCTATTGGCCGGCTTGCGGGGCCGCATAGAATGGACTGGTGAGATCGAGGCCGGCGCGAGCGGATCGTACGGGGACGGCGCCGGGTTGATTTGCTGCGGGATGCACCATGAAGAATTCAGCGGGCCGGCCTCTGGTCGGCCTGACGATGGGAGATGTGGCGGGGATCGGACCCGAGGTCATCGCCCGAGCCTGGCTCGATCCGGCGTTTCATGCGATGGCGCGACCGCTGGTGATCGGCGATCCGGGGATCCTGCGCCGGGCGGTACGGCTGGTCGGAGGGCCGGAGCAGCCCGAGATTCAGCCGGTCCAGGCGCCCGAGCGGGCTGATCCGTCGCGGTGGGTGATGCCCTGCCTGGTGACCGGCACGGGGGCCGATCTGGGGGATGTCCGACCGGGCACGGTCGACCCGCGTGCCGGCCGGGCCGCGCACCGGTTCCTGATGGAAGCGATCGACCTCGCTCTGGCCGGCCGGATCGACGCCATCACCACCCTGCCGCTCAACAAGTACGCCCTTCACGCCGCCGGCGTGCAGCATCCCGGCCACACCGAGATCCTGGCCGAGGGTTGTGATGCTCCCGATCACGCGATGATGCTCTACCTCGAAGGGGTGGCCAGTAGTCCCGCCGCGCCCGGCCAGGATGGCCTGGTCGCAGGGCACGGACTGGGCGTGGTGCATGTGACGCTCCACGTTGCACTCCGGAGGGTCTTCGACCTGCTCAGCCGCGAGGCGATCCTGTCGAAGATCCGCCTCGCGGATGGGGCGATGCGGCCGTTGACCGGCGGACGTCGGCCTCGCATCGCGGTGGCCGCGCTCAACCCGCACGCCGGCGAGGATGGTCTGTTCGGCGACGAGGAACGCACGATGATTGCCCCGGCCGTGGATGACGCGCGGCGCGAGGGTCTCGACGCCACGGGGCCCTTCCCCAACGACACGCTGTTCCATCACGCGATCGGTGGCGAATTCGACGCGGTCGTGGCGATGTATCACGACCAGGGGCACATCGCGCTCAAGACCATGGGCTTCCAGCGCGCTGTGAACATCACGCTCGGCCTGCCGATCGTGCGGACCAGCGTCGCCCACGGCACAGCCTTCGACATCGCCTGGCAGGGCCGGGCTGATGCCTCGAGCCTGATCGCCGCGGTTCGCGTGGCTGGCCGGATCGTCGCCGGCCGGAGGATCAGCGGCGGATGATCTCGACCTCGACCCACTCGGTGGCGAGCGACCCCGGCCAGACTGCGCGGACGTCGGGATCGGCCCAGCCGAGCTGCGAGTCGGCATCGAGAATCGCGCGGACCCGGCGCGTCCCCGGCCGCTCGATTGCCCCGCCGGGGGGAGCTGCGACCCGCTGGAGCTCGAAGGAAAGTTCGGACCTTGCCGGGGCTCCCGGACGCTCGCGCGGGTATCCCTGTCCGCTGACGACGAGCTTGCCGGCGGCGAGTCGTCCGTCGACCCCTTCGAGCTCAATCGAGACGGTATGGGCCAGGTCGCACGGAAGCGGTGTCGCGACGACCAGGCACGGAGGGTTGCGCAGGACCCAGTCATCCCCCAGAGGGATCAGGCGGGCCGGGACCCGATCATCGGGCTCGGCTGCTCGCACTCGAATTGCCGCAGCGATCTCGGCATCGCGCGCGGAGTCGGGGAGCGTCAGGATCGCCTCGGGCCTTAGCACCGGGTCGAAGTCGAACGTGAACGGCACGTGCGGCAGCTCGAGCTCCCAGGTATCGGGCAGGCCGGCGGTGCGGACCCGCGTCTGGAGCATCAGGCG
>JAKAUH010000052.1 GCA_021818605.1 Planctomycetota bacterium | reverse complement strand
GTCCGGCTCGTGGTTCAACTACGGCGACCAGCGGCTCGGCCAGGGCCGCGAGAACGTCAAGCAGTATCTGCGCGATAACCCCGCGATCGCCGACGAGATCGCGACGAAGGTCATCGCCAATCGCAACGCCTCGGGCGCGACCGTCAGTCTCAACGGCGACGGCGACGGCGATGGCGACGGCGACGAGGAGTGATGTCTCATCTGCTCTTCTCTTCTTCGCTCGTCTCTGCTCTGCTTTTAGAGTCTGTTCCAGCCCGGCGAGAAGGCGTCGCTCACCGGCCAGGAGGCCGACGCCTCACGCTCGCCGGAACCTGGCCCCCTTCGGGAACAGGCTCCAGAAGAGGTCCGATCGGTGTCCGGCCGGGCGGGATCCGGGAATCCCATCCGGCCGCGGCGGTCGCGACGGTCATTGCCAGCGGTCCCTCCCGGTTTGCTTGAAATCCCCATGATTCTCCCCGACTTTCTGGGCGATCGTGCCTCGTCGGTCCAGCTCAGCCCTGCGGAAATCCAGCGATACGCCCGGCACCTCATCATGCCCGAGGTCGCCATGGCCGGGCAGAAGCGGCTCAAGGCCGCGAAGGTCCTTTGCATCGGCACCGGCGGACTCGGCTCGCCCCTGTCGCTCTACCTGGCCGCCGCGGGCGTGGGCACGATCGGCCTGGCCGACTTCGACGTGGTGGACGTTTCGAACCTCCAGCGCCAGATCATCCACTTCACCACCGACGTGGGCCGTCCCAAGATCGACAGCGCCCAGGAGAAGCTCACCGCCCTCAACCCGGATCTGATCGTCCGCCGGCACGAGCACCCGGTGGACAGCTCCAACGCGCTGGAAATGTTCGCCGATTACGACGTCATCGTGGACGGCACCGACAACTTCCCCACCCGCTACCTGGTGAACGACGCCTGCGTCCTGCTGGGCAAGCCGAACGTCTACGGCTCGATCTTCCGGTTCGATGGGCAGGCGACCGTTTTCTACCCGCCGTACGGCCCGTGTTACCGCTGCCTCTATCCCGAGCCGCCGCCGCCGGACCTCGTGCCCAACTGTGCCGAGGGCGGTGTGCTGGGGATCCTGCCGGGCCTCATCGGCGTCGTGCAGGCGACCGAGACTGTCAAGCTGATCCTGGGCACCGGCACGCCGCTCGTCGGCCGGCTGCTGCTGTATGACGCGCTCGAGATGACCTTCCGCGAGATGAAGGTCCGCAAGAACCCGCGGTGCCCGATCTGCGGCCCAGAGCCGACGATCCGCGAGCTGATCGACTACCAGGAGTTCTGCGGCGTCCGCGCCGCCGAGCCCGACCTGGCGGCGGTCGGCGACGGCTCTGGCGGTGAGATCACGCCGAACGACCTGAAGGCCCTGTTCGACCGGGGCGCCCGGCCGTTCGTCCTGGATGTGCGCAACCCCGAGGAGATCGCCATCTGCCGGATCGCCGGCTCGACCGTGATCCCGCTGTCCGAGCTGCCCACCCGCCTGGGGGAGCTCGACCCATCCATCCCGATGGTCGTCCACTGCAAGAGCGGCGTTCGCAGCGCCAAGGCCATTGCGCTCCTCCAGTCCGCCGGCTTCAGCGAGCTGAGGAACCTCAAGGGCGGCATCCTCGCCTGGATCCAGGACGTCGACCCCAGCCTGCCGACCTATTAGAGTCCCGGAACTCACCGCCAAAATCCAAAATCTGCAAACGTGCAACAAGATTAGGACATGACCTGTCGCCGGCTCGCTCGCTACTGCTGGGCGCGGGTCTCATGACGCCGCCCCAGGCCCGGACCGAAGGTCTCCCTCGCTTCCGCTGGCGCGGGAGTCGCGATCGCACAGGCGGTTCTGCCGCGGAACTGGGATAGGGCTCGTGTACGCGCGAACCCTGTCCCTGTCCAGGAGAACTTCGGTCAGGCTCTCCGCAGTGGTCAGGAGACCCACGCCCAACATCGGCCGTCCCGGCGGGCTGTGTCAGGCTGGGAAGCCTGGCCGACTTCAGTCGGGACCGGCCCCACGATTACCCGGCACGAAAGATCCTCACGTCGGTCGGGCATTCTTGCCCGACATCCAGGCCCCGTCGGGCGAGAAGGCTCGACCTGTTTTCATGCCGGTGGATTAAGCGGACCCGGCACGCCCTCGCCTGGATTGTCGATCGCGAAATTGATCGACCCATCCGGGCAAGGCCGTGCCGGGCGAACAGACAGACAGACAGGCAGGCAGGCACACGCTCTTCTGCGTTCTCAAAGCGACAGCCGAAGTGAACGGCCCCGAAACCGCCCGGCGCCGTCCTGCCCGAGGCGAGGTTCGGTCAGTCGGGATGTCGCCGTAATCCGGTCCGGTCCGTCGTCGCCGTGTCGCTCGCAGCGCATCGCATCGCATCTCTCGTCCCGTAACCGATCGGTCGGATCAGGTGAAATCAGGCCGGGATGACCCGATCCAATCCAATCCGACCGGCGATCGATTGATCCGATCACTGGGACACGAAGGCGTCCTGCGACAGCGGCAACTGCTTGCAGTAATACGGCAGGCGGCTGCCGGCGGGTGTCAGGAGCTTCGAGTAGACGGTGCCGTCGATCGTGTTGGAGATGAACCGCACCCCGCCGTCGCAGAACATCATGTTGGAGCCGCCGGGATGCCCGCTGTTGGTGAACGGGAACGAACCCTCGAGGGTCAGGTTCTGGCCGTAGTTGATGTTCGAATACGTCCCGACCTTGTTGGCGAACGCCCAGCCGGGGCCGTCGTAGTCGCCGGTCGGCTGGAGCATGTTCTGGCCGACCATGCAATTCAGCGTCGAGCCCGACGCGACGGCCGAGCCCCCCGAGCAGACCCAGGACGAGCCGATGAACATGCTGAAATTCGGCATCGGCGAGGCCCAGTTGGTCTCGAGGCTGGCCGAGTACGGGGTGCCGGTGCTGGCGCCCGTGAGGGTGTTCTCGGACATCATGATCGTGCTGCTGGCGCCGTCGACCATGCCGTTGAGGGTCGAGCGGATATTCCAGGGAATGCGGATGTTGGTTTCCAGGCCCTGCGGCAGGACCGACTCGAGGAAGAACACGCCAAGCTTCTGGCAGATGCCCCAGGTCAGGGCCGGGGTGGTGTTGGAGGTGCCGCCCCAGCCGATGAAGAGCGGCCCGGTGGTGCTGGCGCCGTCGATCTGGCGGGCGGCCCAGCCGATCGGGATGGACGGGGCGTGCCACAGGTTGAAGCCGCCGTTGACCGCGTAGCTGAGGTTCCCCTGGTTGGGCTGCGCGGTGATGTCGTCCGGGCAGCGGAGCACGCCGATGGCTGTGTTGCTAATCTTGAAATTGCTCGCCTGGCCGATCGACAGGTTCGCCACGGTCTGCCCGGTGCCCGCACCGCCCGTCATGCCGTCGAGGTAGCTCACCGTGACCGGGCCGTTGCTGGTGGTCGAGTACATGCTCCACTGATTGTACATGTCCGCCTGGTCCAGGTAGGGCAGGATCGGCACGACCCAGCTATACATCGGAGCATAGAGCGGATTGGCGGCAGTGCCCGAGATGTACGAGCTGATGACCGACGACGAGGGGTTGCTCGTGTTGAGGGAGCTGACGTTCTCGCCGAACGTGCCGGCGGCCGGGAACGAGTTCTTGGTGTTGACGTACTGGAGGATCGCCAGTCCGCAGTTGCGCATGTTGCTGGCGCACTGGGTCCGGCGGCCGGCCTCACGGGCCTGGTTGACGGCCGGCAGGAGCAGCCCCACCAGGATGCCGATGATGCTGATCACCACCAGCAGTTCGATCAGGGTGAAGCCACGTCGGCGACGGCGGGATTTCATGATCGGTCCTTTCAAGAGAAGAGAGTGGCCTGATTCCAATTCTAACTGCGCCGGCGGCCTCGCGACAAGCGGGCCCCGCGCCGGCCTGCGTGAACATCTGCTCGCTCGCCTTCGCCCGACGCCGCGGGTTCCGGCCCTCGCCGCCCGGACCGGGGGCCGCCGGCTGGATCGGATCGGATCGGATTTGATCGGATCCCTCCGCCGCGCCGACCCCGCCCGTTAACCACCGCGATTCCGACTCCGTAATGCGAACTCCGAACTGGTCACAATAAACTCACTCGATCATCCTTCGGTACACGACTGCGTTGCGGAACCCGCCGACATCGCTGCCGTTAAAACCGTGGAGCTGGAGGCGGTCCACGATGAAGAAGGCGCGGTAGCGGACGGCCTCGCCGTTGAGGGCACCCACCTCGGGGCCCAGGATGTCGAACGCGAGCTGCGGCTGACCCTGGGCGAGCATGGCGATGTCCCCCTGCCGCCTGACCTCGAACATGCCGACGGTGATCCAGACGGCGTACTGATGGGTCCGCACGGTCGTCAGGTTCATGGCCTTCTGAAGCATCTCGGTGCGCCAGTACGGGTGCTGGCGGTCGTCGGTGTTGGCGCCGGCGGTCTGGCCGCCGAGGTACGGTGTCCCCACGTTGGGAGGCTGTACCGTCGTATTCTGCATGTTGCCGTTGGCATACGACAGGTTCAGCGGGGTGCCCGAGGGATTCAGGGTGAGGTACGGGGCCGTATAGGGTGCGGCGTTGATCGTCGTGGGCGGCAGCACGCCCGTCGCGGTCAGGTACGGCGCAGTGGTGCTGTTACCGTTGAAGAACACCCCGCCGGACCAGGGCAGGCTCATGAAGCCGCGGTTCAGGGTGTACATCGCCTGCGAGGGGGGTGTGAACGTCGGCGGATAGGTCCCCGCGTTGGTGACGTACGGGCTGAGCAACTGGTTGGCGATCGTGTTGTTGATGTACGGGTCGCCTGAGTCGGAGGCGTTGCTAATGGCCGGCGGGATGGTGCCCTCGGCCTGCGCGCCGGACTCCCAGAGGCCCATGTATCTCAGCGAACGCAGCAGCCCCAGGCCGAAGGCGTCGGGGAGCTGGAACAGCCGCGCCGGCGGGATGGGCGGCGGCATCATGACGCTGTCGGTCGTCGGGATCGATTTGGCCCCGGTCGGGAAGGCCACGTTCGTCGGTAGCGGCATACCCGCCAGCACGTTGAAGCCCGTCGGCGTCAATGCCAGCGGGGCGGTCGGCAGGTACGTCGTGTACGGCGCGGTGACGGGGGTCGCTGCACCCGGTAGCACCATCCCGGACGACACGTATCCCTGGTTGAAGAACGGGTTCCTCACCCCCGGGTCACCCGTGTAGACGATCGGCACACCCGGGGCGAAGCCGGTGTTGGTGGCGACGTACGGCGAGTAGCAATAGGGCTCCGCGTTGGGACCGGGGGGAGCGGGCGCGAAGTACGGCGGTGCGTACGGCATCGGCGGTCCCGACCTCCCCGAGCAACATGCCGTCGGCGGCGGCCCACACCAGCCTCTCGGCGGCGGCCAGCGCCTCGGCGCCGAACGCATCAGGTGCTAATGCCGAGCGCC
>JAKAUH010000586.1 GCA_021818605.1 Planctomycetota bacterium | reverse complement strand
GCTGCTGACAGACAAGCCTCGCACGGTCTTACGCCGAAATGAATTTGGTGCTTCGAGCCCGCGTGTCAGCCTGGCGAAGTGGCATCGTGCGTACCCGAACTTGTCGCCCACCCGCCTCCGGCGAGGCGGGCGGAGCACGTAGAGCAGAGTAGGGTAGTTCCGGAATAAGGGCCAAAATCGAAGCAAGTACTTGACAGTAAAGGGCTTGCGTCACGTTCTGGAATTACGCGTAACCCTTTGCAGCATAGAGACTTACCGCTATTGCGGAACAACCCTAGTGATCTCTCTCCGCGATGTCCCTCCGTGCGAGGCCCTTTTTGGGGCGGTGGTTGGACCGACCCCGAGGGCCGGGCCATTGGAAATGGAACGGCCTTGGTGATCCGCGACAAACGTAGCACGGGCGAAAGCCTTGGGTGGGGGTATTGCGCGCGCGACCGGTCTCACAGGGCCTAAATGTTTTCAGAGCAGTTCATTTTTCCGGGCAAACAAAACCCCAAAAAGGACAGGCATTCTTCGGCTGGCAATTACAGACATGCCTGCTAGGAGGCGTGGGTGACTGGTGCTGAGCCGGCCTTTTCCATTGCGCCGTGCTGCCATGGTCGCCAGGTTGCATGGAGATCCTGGCGGCGGAAATATGCCTTTCCTCTGTTGCTTTGGTGGACGGGCATGATCAGGCCTCGTTGCCGTTGGCCGCTGCCACCGGGCGACGCGGCGGTAAGAGGTCGGCGACAGCGACCCGGCCGACTTCCGAGCCGTCGATCACGACGGGCACGGACTGCCCCTCCGCGAGGACCTCGGTCGTTGCGTACCCTCCCGGGCCCGGCTGGGTGTAGACTTCGACCTGGCGGCTGTTCACGTCGACGATCCAGCAGACAGGGATTCCCGCGGGGCCGTAGAGGAGGGCCGCGTAGTCGCGGTCGTCCGCCAGGCTGGAATCGGCGACCTCGACGACCAGCGCGACGTCGGCCGCCCCCGGGTGACGCTCGGCGTAATCGACGATCGCACCTCGCACGACGCAGCGATCGGGCTCGGGCTCGCTCGCCCGGCCGGGGAGGCGGATCGGCTTGGCCGCCGAGACGTGATACCGGCCGGCGGGGACGACGCGGGCCAGCTCGGCGCCACACAATTCGTCGGCGACGCGATGGGGCGGATTCTGGGTCATCTTCTCCACCAGGCATCCGTTGATGAGATGGAACCGGTTGCGCCCCTTGAAGGCGCCCGAGGCCACGAGCGCCTCGTATTCCTCCACGGTCATCCGATAGAGCGGCGACGGGATCCAACCCGTCAGGGCGGGCGTCTGGGGCTTCGAAGTCGTGATCGCGGACATGGGATCGCTCCTCCCCAATTCCGGCCCCCGAGTCATCGCCCGAGTCCAGGGTCCGCCGCGCCCCGAAACGCCAAGAAGACCCTGAGGGTCAGACCAGGTTAGCGGTTTTTCGGAAGACCCGAAGACCCTGAGGGTCAGACCAGGTTAGCGGTTTTTCGGAAGACCCGAAGACCCTGAGGGTCAGACCATGTCAGCGGTTTTTCGGGACCATGGGGGTCAAACCTAATATCTCGGCAGCCTGGGGGTCTGACCCACGCGCGCGGACCTCCGCGCGCGGTGGGGATCGATGGGGTTGGTGCACGCGATCGTCTTGCGGCTTTGGCGAATGTGAGACACCCTTTCGGGGATCAGGATGGTCAGCGGGTCGGGTTGGGTGGACAACCGGGCGAGTTGTCTGGGGGCGCGGAGGCTCATCCCCCGCCAGGGCGCGGCGAGCGCGCCGAGCGGCGTTGGAGTAGGCCGCCGGCAACGCGACCGGCCCGCCCTTCTCCGACCACCAGCGGGGGGTCTCGGTGTAGATCCAGACGTATTCGTCCGACTGCTCGATTGCCGCCCGCAGGGCGGTCTCGAAGCCCTCGGGTGTGAGAGGATTCTTCGACGGATCGCCAGTGTTCCAGCCGAGGTTCCTCCAATTGTAATCGAGCCAGAGGCCGAACCCGGCCGAGATCCGCTTCGCGTAAGCGGAGCGATCGGCGGCGAGGGTCGCCGCGTCGCGCAGGATGGCCCGCCGGGCGTCGATGAACGCCGGAGCCGCGCGATATCCATAGGATAACTCATGCCCGTCCACGATCCGCGTCCCATCCTGCGCCGCGTCGATCAGGCCGTCAAGGAACGGGACGAGCAGGCCGTAGCCGCATTGGGCGAGCGGCTTCTTGCCCCGGTCGCTCTGCTTCCAGACCAGGCTATCGCCGAAGGTCAGGAAGACCGTCAACCCGGGATAACCCTCCTGCATCGCGGTCATGACCTCGCGTCCGCGGCGCCTGGCCTGGGCGGCATACTCGGCCCACGAATGCCGCGAAGCGTGGCGCTGCTGGCGGTAGTCGAAGAGCTTTCCCTCGTATTGTTCGGTGTCGAGCAGGATTCCCCGCGCCCGGCCGGCCCGCGCGAGCTTCGCCGCCAGTCGCGCGTTGGCGATCACGGCGGCATGGTCGTCGAACCAGTCGAGGTTCGCGGGTGTCGTGTTGAAGCGGAGGAAGTTGTCGCGGAAGCGTGGAGCCGACGCGGCGACCGCCTCGAGATCCTGGCGCGCCGCGGCCAGGTCCTGGGCCTGGAACGTCGTCTTGCCCCATCCCTGCCAGGTGAGGCTTGCAGGAGCGCCGGCGGGGGATCGGGCGTCGACGTGGAACACGCATCCGTCGAACGGGGTGCGCTCCATCTCGGCGAGATGGGCACGGAGGAAGCTCGTCCCGGGCTCGTCCCAGCCGAACTCGATCAGCTTCCGCGCCGGTCCCGAGGTCGCGCCCGGCGTGCCGCGCGTTTCCTGACCCGGGAAATCGTGGTGATACCGTTCCAGCAGTGCCGGGATGTCGGCCGGCCTGAGGTAGATCTTGCCGCGGATGGTCCGCGACTGCCCCGGCGCCAGCCCGCCGATCCGGAAATCCGAGTGCAGGCAGACGATGACTCCCTGGAACAGCTCCTGATAGGGCTCCCACGCGGTGGCCAGCAGCTCCTTGCCGTCGGCCGAGACGCAGCCGATCAGGCCGCTGGAAGGAACGATCGGGCTGAGCGGCCGCGGGTTGACGTCGTCGCGGCTCACGCCGGCCGGGCACCAGACCTGCCCCGGCGTGTAAACGGCGTCGCGAGCCCACGGGGTCGTCGGCATCCGCACCGGCCGGCCGCCGACGAAGAGGAAGCAGCGCGGCAGGTAGGCCTCGGACGACGGTTCGTACGGCACACCCGCGTAGCGATTGACGCGGATGCACGGCTGGGCCCAGTCGACCTCGGACGCCTTGCGGGTCGGGTTGGAGGCCACAACGCGGAAGTCGACCTCGTCCCGGCCGGTCCGGATCTCGTGGTCGACGACCACGCCGTCGTCGAGTCGCGACCGGAGCCGGATCAGGCTCCCGTCCGCCGCCGCCTCGATCCGCTCGGTCCTGTGGGGGATGACCGTTTGCTTCCAGTCGCGCCGCGTCGAGCCCGGCCGGCAGTAGGCCTCGATGTACAGGACCTCGACCGCGCCGCCGGGCAGGTGGTCGCCCCGGATCGTGAGGATCTCGCGATCCCAGGCCAGCCGGAGCGTTCGCGCGGCATTTCCTGCATCCGCGCGCGCCGATCCGGACGTTAGCAGCAGCAGCCCGAGCAGCCCTGCCGTGCCGATCCCGCGCGGCCCCTCAATCGCTCGCCTCATGTCGGTCCTCCCGATGTCAGGACGGCGGCGGTGCGGCCGTCCCGAGGATCCTCGATTCGAGCCGAGCGAGGAGCGGCTCGAGCCAGCGTGCGAGGATCAGGCCCAGAGTCAGCCCGATCAAGTCGGTGATGCCGTCGGCGACACTCGCGTCGCGTTCGATCGAGGGCACGAGCTGTCCGAGCTCGGTGAGAATGGCCATCCCCACGCCCGCCAGCACGACAACCGGATATCTCCAGCGTGAGGAGGACGTTCGCAGCCAGAGGACCGTGAAGGCGACAAAGATGCCCCAGTGAACGACCTTGTCGAGGTTGGGGAACGTGAACCACGGCGCATTCTCTTCGGCTTCCTGGACAAATTCCCTGGGTGCCCAGCAGAGGACCAGGATCGCTGCCGTCCAGAACACGGCCAGGATGATCCGGAACCGCGCGACACGCCGCGCGATGGCCGTCTCGTGCGTCGGCGCGGTTCCGTCGCGTGGCGTGGCTGCGTCGTCGGTCGTGAGGGGATGCAACGGTTTGTGGCTCCGAATACCTGCGGGAGATCCAGGGGCAGGAGATTCACCATCTGGACACACCCGACGCCTGAAGGCGGAGGATTTTCAGTTCAACAATCACCGCCCCCTTGCGAGGGTCTTATCATGATCTCCCTGAGCGTACGACCGTCCCAGGACGATCCCGTTTGGGTCTGCCCGACCCTACGAATCTGGCAAGTCTGCCTCTCGGCCGTATCGACAGGACAGATGGTTGCCCCGCCTGGTTATCGCAAGGGCGACATTCGTTGTTCCTTCATGGTTTTACCCGGCCAGGGTCTTTCCGGCCGGTACCGGCGACCACGAATTCTCAAGGGACGGTCCCCGAAAAGGAGGGTGGATTGTACACCGGACCGACGAGGCGAGAAAGACCAGGCGGATCGGAATCCGACGGACCCGAGTCGCCTGATCTCCGCAGGTCGGAAGACCCGGGGCTTTACGGCGACATTCGGTAACGCCGCCCCCGTCGATTGGCGAGTGGTACGACCGTGGGGCGCCCCGACGTTTGCGCGTTGTCCCTTGGCCCCGACGAGGGCGGAAAGCCGAACGGCATCTCGCGTTTTTGTACCTGCCCCGCGAACCCGGGCGGATGTGGCCGCGTCTGGTCAGAGGATGTGAAAGAATCGTCGAAAAGGAACGGAGAGTAAGGAGCGAAGCAGCAGAACGGCATACGGAGTCGTTACTTGCAGTGATTCGCTCTCTTCTGTTTGTCCTTCGGAATCGATTCCTTCACGAGCTTTCAGTTGAGGCGGGTCAATGACGGATCTGCCTCGCCGACGGGCCGGTAGCTGAGATGGTCTAGCGCTACCCTGAAAAGGTGGAGACGTGGATTCGAGCGCCACCCGGCCCACTGGACGATCGATTCCTCGATCGATGAGATCGATCTTGCCCCGTTCGTCTACCGGATCAGGATACCGCCCTTTCACGGCGGGGAAGAGGGTTCGACTCCCTCACGGGGTGCTATGCCGGACAGGGCGATCCTTCCGGGACGTGGGAAAGCCTGGTAATCCGCCTGCTTTGGGAGCAGGATGTCGGGGGTTCGAATCCCTCATCGCCCATTGACGCAAGTCTCAAGCCTGCCTCGATTTACTGGACCTTCCCGGTAAAGATTCGCCGAACCCGGTACTGCTCTCCGCCCAGACTACCGGGCTTCGCTGCC
>JAKAUH010001041.1 GCA_021818605.1 Planctomycetota bacterium | reverse complement strand
GTCGAATTCCAGTCTGTCGAACCTTGCCAAGACTCGCCTCCCGGCCCGCAGCCGTCGTTCAGCGGATGAGCCAGACTCGTGAAAGCGGTGCCACGCGCAGATAAGCGATCCCCAGGATATCATTTCTGCCGATCAGTCCGGCGAACGTCCAGTACGCCTCGGGCCGTGCGGCATCGGCTGCCCCGATCGATGTGGTGGGCAGGATCAGGTAGAAGCCGTCCGGGACGGTGATGTCCAGATGGGGTGGCAGCCGCTTGGGGAGCAACGGCGTCCACGCGACCGGCGTCCCGTTGATCGTTAGCTTGCCCGCGTCCCAGACGACCCGATCGCCGGGCAAGCCGACGATGCGGTCGATGAGCTCATCCTGCTCGTAGATCAAGCGCCTGTGGAAGGCCCGCTGGTTCGGGTCGGCCACTCGAGCCGCGCCGTTGGGCCGGAACTGAACGACGTCGCCACGTTGCGGCGAGGTCAGCGCGTACGCCCAGCGGTTGATCAGCACGACGTCGTCCCGCTGGAAGGGCGGCGCGTCGTGGGCGTACTCGATCGGGACGGCGAGCCGGCGGGCGAGCAGCCAGCCGGCGGGGCCGTAGATGAACAGCGCCAGCACCAGCGAGACCACAAAGGCCAGGGCCATCATCTTCGGGAACCGGACCGTACCCTGGCGGATCAGGATGTCGATCACTGACGAGGCGTGGACGCTGAACGCCAGTCCGGCCGCGATCGATCCGAGCTGGGTTCCCCACCGTGTCACGCCGATCAGCAAAAGAGGCAGGTAGGCCGCGAGGAAGAACCATCCCCGGATCCTCAGGCCCGCGTGGAGATGGGCCCAGCCGGGCACGATCAGTCGCGGGAGGATTCCGGGCTCGGGCAGGGGGATGCGCGCTTCCTCGACGATTGAGTCGGTGATCGCGTGATGCGCCCTGGCGGCGGCGTCACGCGCCTGGAATAGCAGCCGACGGGGCACCGCCTGGCGCACCCGCTTCGCGGCGCGGGAGGCCCGGGGAGGGTGGACGTCGATCGCCGCGGTGGCCAGGACCAGCGATGTCCCGCACCGCCCGCACGTCTCCAGGCCGGGCATGTTCTCGAAGCGACAGCTCGGGCACTGCATAGCTCGACCGCCCTGTTGCGACTCAGTCGCCGAAACGGCGCACCCGCTGCTCGACCTGCGCGTGCGCCTGGATTCCCGCCTCGTGATACTCCTCGGTCAGCCGGCGCGATTCCTCGCGGCCGACGATCTGAGCGATCGCCTCGGCGACATCCAGGCAGCGCGGTCCCTTGATCCCGATCGTGCGGACCACGACCTTGCCGTCGGCACCGATCACGATTTCGATCTCCTCGTCGTTCATCCCGGCCCTTCCTTCCTTTCTCGTTCGGTTTCTCGCCGCGTGAAACCTCTTCAAGAGTTGCCTATCCGCTGCGCACCCGGATGTGGATTGCCTGGTCCTCGCCGACGCGCTGGTCGAGGATCGTCATCTGGCGCTCCTTCAACTCACTGACGAGCCGATGGTAAGCGTACTGCTGCGCGACGCGGCCGACGAGCGCCTCGCCGATCCGTTTCAGCTCGCTCTTGGAATGGCCGTTCCCCTCGACGCAGAGCTTCAGGGCGCCCCGCGCGTCGCGGCTGAAGATGGCGCGGATGCCGTCGCGCTCGACGACCATCTGCTCGCCGGACCCGGCCGATCCGGCGAGGATCTCGCTGTCCTCGAGCTCGATCTCGGCGCGGGTCGTGGTGCTCGCCAGTTGCCGGACGCGCGGGCCCTTGTTCTGCGCCGCGGCGAAGCCCATGGTGCCTATCGCCGCGGTGATCGCGGCCGACATCAGCGGCCACGATGCGACGACGATCGGGGTCACGACCAGGACGGTGCTCATTCGGGGGTCTCCTGGGGTGAGGTCGGTTTGGTTCTGTTCGGTTCAGGCGCCGGCCGGAACCGGACGCGACGGTCAGGTCAGATTTCCAGCTTGCGGCGGGTCTCGGTGGTCTCGGGCTCGGCCCGCTGGGCCGGGCCGGTCGCGGGCCGGGCGCGTCCCTGAGCCCAGGTGCGCAGCCGTCCCAGCTCCTCGCTCATGGTTCGCGACAGCGGCACGGTCTGCGCGATCCCGGCGCGGAGGATCGCCGTATCCAGGTCGGTCCCCCGACTGAAGGCGTCGTAGAGGCCCGAGATGATCGCCTCCTCGATCTCGGCGCCGCTGAACCCGTCGCTCAGCCGGGCCAGGGCCTCGATGTCAAACCTCGACGGGTCCCGCTTCCGCTTGGCCAGGTGGATGCGAAAGATCTCGCGGCGCTCATCATCGTCTGGGAGGTCCACGAAGAAGATCTCGTCGACGCGCCCCTTGCGGAGCAACTCGGGGGGCAGTTGGCTGATGTCGTTCGCCGTGGCAATGACGAACACCGGGGCCGTCTTCTCCGAGAGCCAGGTGAGGAACGTGCCGAAGACGCGTGAGGAGGTGCCGCCGTCGCTGCCGGCCGAGCCCTGGGTGCCGGCGAACGCCTTGTCGATCTCGTCGATCCAGAGGATCGCCGGGGCCACGCTCTCGGCTGTCTGGATCGCCCGCCGCATCGATTCCTCGCTCGACCCGACCAGGCTGCCGAAGACCCGGCCGATGTCGAACCGCAGCAGAGGCAGCTTCCAGAGGCTTGCCGCCGCCTTGGCGCAGAGGCTCTTGCCGCACCCCTGCACGCCCAGCAGCAACACCCCCTTGGGCGCGGGGAGGCCGAAGTGCGATGCCCGTTCGCTGAATGCCGCGCTTCGCTTGTTCAGCCAGTCCTTGAGGTTCTCCAGGCCCGCGACCGTCGCGAAGTGCTCCTGGCTCTCGTAATACTCGAGCGTCCCGCTCTTGCGGATGATCTGCTGCTTCTCGCTGAAGACCACGCTGATGTCGTCGGCGTCGAGCTTGCCGTCGAGGACCAGGGTCTTGGCGAAGACGTTCTCGGCCTCCTTGAGGGTCAGCCCGCGCGCGGCGTGCACCAGCTTCTCGCGGCCCTCGTCATCGAGGTTGATCTTGATCCTCGGCTGGTCCTTGACGTCGTCGATGATGCGGTCGAGCAAGCCGTTGTAATCGTCCACCGACGGCGTGCCGAGCTCGACGACGGCGATATCCTTCGTGAGCTCGACGGGGATCTTCATGATCGGTGAGACCATGACGACTGTCTTGTACGTATCACGCAGGGCGTGGGCGACGTCACGGAGCCGGCGGATATTCCGCACGTTACCGACGCAGAGCCGGGTATCGAGGTGGTCGTGGAGGTCCTTGAACAGGAAGATCGCGGGGTCGACGTGGCCGAGCACGGCGTCGAGTCCCGAGACCGGGTCGCAGGTGTTCCCCGAGCCGGTTTTGTTCCGTTGCGGCTCGGCGCCGAACTGGACCAGGCCCTGGCTGCACGTCCAGACGTGCAGGGTCTTGTTCCGCTTCCTCGCGATCTCGAGGAGCCGCTGCTCGAGCCGTTCCTCCTCCCAGGTGATGACGTAGATGATCGGATAGCGGGCGCGGATCAGGACCTCCAGGTCGTCGGGACGCCGCCTCGGGGCCGAGTTCGCGGGAGCCTGCGCCGTTTCCCGTGCCCGTGCCTGTGCCGGTGCCGGTGCGGTGGGATGCCGCGCCAGCCGGCGTTCAGCCGAGTCGGCCGACGGGAGGTGCCCGTTCATTCCCGCTGTGTCGGACATCATTCTGTCTCCTCAAGGTCGGTCGGGCAATCCTGGCTCAGGGGGTCAGTCTTTCGGGCTGAGGGCGTCGGGACATCAGGCTGCAAAGCCTGACCAACGTGAGCTTGCTCCCGGCCGGCGCCGAGGCGGCTGATCCGATCGAGCCGCCGCCGCGTGCGCTCGTCGGCCGTCGGGATCGTCGCGAGGACGGCGGCGATCGGGCCGGTGATCCCGAAGGCGAAGACCCGGCCGTCGGGCAGGATCGTGATCTCGCTCTCGGCCGATTCGTCGACCGACTCATTGACCTTCGGGCTCGCTCGTTTCATTCGATGGTCCTCAGCCTGGCGCCGGCGGCCAGCTCATACGCGCGATCGGCGTCGCCGGGCGCGAGCGGTCGGGCGAGCTCGGCGTGGCGATCGGCTTGCCAGCTCGGCAGGTAGCCGTCGCGGATGCTGAACCTGGCCCCGGGCAGGTTTGCCGCCAGCCAGGCGACCATCGGCCGGAAGCAGCAATCGAAATGGCCGGGCAGGAGCAGGTGCCGCACGATCAGGTCGCCCTGCCTCGCGGCCGTGCAGAGGTTGCGGGTCAACACTGCCACGTAGTTGTGCACGCCCGCGATCCGACGGGCGCAGGCGTCGTTACCAAACTTGAAGTCGGCGAGGTAGACATCGACAATACCGTCGAGCAGCGCGAACGCCTCGGGGGTGCCGTGGAAGTCGGATTTCCACACCACCGGCGGCAGGTCATCGCAGGGGGCCATGGCGTCGAGGATCGCCGGAATGTGGATGGTCGGCTCGCCACCGACCCACTGGAGCGTGCGGACGCCTTGCTCGCGGCTCCGCTCGATCGCCTCGGCGAGGAATTCCGCCGTCAGCGGATGGCCACGCCGGGCGTCGAACGCGTTGATCCCCGCCACGCAAAACCCGCACCTCAGGTCGCAGCCCGAGAGGTAGAACAGGTGCGACGGGATCAGCTCCCACTCCTCGCCGTATTCCACCCGCTGCTTATAGACGCGCGCAATGGGTCCCGCCTTGCACGGGCCCCGTTCGCCGGCGTCCCGGTCGGCCCCGCACCGATGCTCGCAGAGGCCGCACGACCGGTAATGCCGCCGGGCCCGCTCCAGCCGCTCCGGGTTCGATAGCAGGCTCGCCATGGGTGCCTGTCGATCCGGTAGGTAGGGTAAGACATTTGTAGCACGACACGTTGAGGATACCCGTCTTTTGTCGGCTCGTCAATCGGACGCTTGTCGGAAGCCGCACAGGCGCGTAGGGAGTCTTCGATTGGAGACACGAGCTTCGACGGAACGGATGATTGATCGCGGTCAACCGGTCTTGAACCAGTGCTGCGTGCTTCGATGTGATGACCGCTGAAACCTCGGCTCTATCGACCCCGAGGCGACCTGTCGCCGGGAGTGTTTTTTCCTGCGTTGGAGTCCCGCGGCTGTGGCGTCTTCCTGCGACTTTTGACAGCCTCGGCAGGTTTGTTGGGGACCTTGACCGGCCAGTCCGGCGAGTCGCTACGGGCAGTCTTCAGGTAGGTCTCGATCCGGGCCACGATGTCGGGGTGCATGGCGGCGACGTTCGACTTTTCGCCGATGTCGTGGTCCAGGTCATACAGCACCAGCGATGCGTCGGGACGCCATTCGCGGATGCCTTTCCAGCGCCCTTGATAGAGAGCGGCCTGGCGAAAGCCTCCTTCGTGGAATTCCCAGTAGAGGAATTCGTGATT
>JAKAUH010001137.1 GCA_021818605.1 Planctomycetota bacterium | reverse complement strand
TGGGTCACGACCTGCACGGCCTGCGGTTCGGCCCTGATGGACGGCTTTATTTCAGCATCGGCGACCGCGGGTTCAACGTCACCACGCTCGACAACCACCGCCTGGTGGCGATCGAGAGCGGCACGATCCTCCGCTGTAACCCCGATGGCACGGACCTCGAGATCTTCGCGACCGGCCTGCGCAACCCGCAGGAGCTGGCCTTCGACGAGTTCGGCAACCTGTTCACGGGCGATAACAACTCGGACAGCGGCGACAAGGCGCGGTGGGTCTACGTGATGGAGGGGGGCGATAGCGGCTGGCGGATCGGCTATCAGTTCATCGCCGGACCGATCGCCCGGGGTCCGTGGAACGAGGAAAAGCTCTGGTATCCGCAATTCGACGGCCAGGCGGCGTACATCGTCCCGCCGGTCGCGAATATCGCGGACGGCCCGTCGGGCCTGACGTATGACCCGGGCGTCAGCCTGCTGCCCGACGCGTACCGCCGCCACTTCTTCCTCGTGGATTTCCGAGGCGCCAGCGGGCAGAGCGGCATCCGTAGCTTCGCGCTGCGGCCGAAGGGGGCGTCGTTCGAGCTGGTCGATTCGAAGCAGTTCCTCTGGCACGCGCTGGCCACGGACGTTGACTTCGGCCCCGACGGTGCGCTCTATTTCAGCGACTGGGTCGAGGGGTGGGACAAGCCGAACAAGGGGCGGATCTACCGAGTGCTCGACCCGAAGCGGGTGGGGGATCCGAAGGTCGTCGAGGTCCGCCAGCGGCTGGCTTCCCGCATGGCCATGCTGGAGCCCATCGAAAAGCACATCCGGCTGCTGGGGCACCCGGACATGAGGGTGCGGCAGGCCTCGCAATTCGCCCTGGTGACGCGGGCCGAGCTGATGATGAAGCAGGTCGGCGGTCGTCCCGATATGACAGTCCCGATCTTGATCAGGTTGCTGATGAAGACCGTGGCGACGCCCGGCGACCTGCTGCGCCGGGTGCACGCCATCTGGACGATGGAGCAGATCAAGCGGATCGATACCCGCAAACGGAAGTTGAGTCTGGCCGGCAAGCTCATGCCGCTGCTCGACGACCGCGAGCCCGAGGTCCGGGCCCAGACCGCGAAGGTGCTGGGCGAGGCGCGCGAGGCGAAGGCGTTCGACGCGCTGGTGGCCCGGCTGAAGGACGAGAGCCCGCGGGTCCGCTCGCTGGCCGCGATCGCGGTCGGCAAGCTCGGCCGGCCCGAGGCGGTCGCCCCGCTGCTGGCGATGCTCCGCTCGGACGGCGACAGGGACCCGTACCTGCGGCACGCGGCCGTGATGGGGCTGGTCGGCTCGTCTACCAGGGACCCGGCGGCGCTCCGGCAGGCGGCGGGCGACGCGTCGCCGTCGGCGCGGATGGGCGTCCTGCTGGCGATGCGCCGGCTGGGCGATCCCGAGATCGCCCGGTTCGTCAAGGACAGGGATCCCCGGTTGGTCCTCGAGGCCGCGCGGGCGATCCACGACGTGCCGGTCGACGCGGCACTCGCCGCGCTCGCCGACCTGCCAATGGCGAAGGACGCCCCGTTGCCGCTGTTGCGGCGAATCCTCGATGCCCGCCAGCGTCGCGGCGAGGCCGCGGACGCCGTCGCGCTGGCCGAGGCCGCCGTGCGGGCCGACCTGCCCGCCGCCGCGCGGGCGCTGGCGCTCGAGATGCTCGGCCACTGGGCGAAGCCGCCGGGCCGCGACGCGGTCCTCGGGCTCTGGCGGCCGATCGAGCCCCGACCCGCCGAACCGGCGGCCGAGGCGCTGAAATCCCGGTTCGCGTCCATCCTTTCGGTCACGGGGTCGCCCGAATCCGTCCGGGATGCGGCCATCAGGGCCGTCGAGAGGTTGAAGGTCAAGGAGGCCGGGGCCGAGCTGGTCAAGCTGGCCACCGACCGCGATCAGCCCGATCGCACACGCGCAATTGCCCTCAAGGCGCTCGTGGCACTCGGCGATCCCCGGCGGATCGAAGCGGCCAGCCAGGCTGCCGCGCTGCCCGGCTCATCAACGCGCGCCGAGGCCCTGCGAACCCTGGCCGACATCGATCCCGCCGCGGCGACCCCGCTGGTGCTCGAGCGGATCGAGCGCGGCAGCATGAGGGACCGTCAGGGCGCGATCGCCGCGCTCGCCGCCATGCCGGGCGAGGCGCCCCGGAAGGCGATCCTTCGCCTGCTCGACCAGCTCCAATCGGGCAAGTTCGCTCCCGAGCTGCACCTCGACCTGCTCGAGGCGGCCGGACGCCGGACCGAGCCCGAGGTGCGGGACAAGCTTCGGGCCTACAACGAGTCGCGGCCGAAGGGCGACGCCCTGGCCGCCTATCGCGAGCTACTCGCCGGCGGCAACGCCCGTCGCGGCCGCGAGGTGTTTACCAGCAAGGCGGCGACCGAATGCCTCCGCTGTCACAAGGCCCGCTCGCGTTACGGCGACATCCCCGGGGGCGAGGTCGGCCCTGACCTGGCGGGCATCGGCGCGCAGCACGACCGGGCGTATCTCCTCGAGTCGATCATCGACCCCAACAAGCAGATCGCGCAGGGCTTCGAGTCGGTCATCCTGGCCCTCGACGACGGCCGCGTGGTCACGGGCGTCCTCCGCGGCGAGGACGACAAGGTCGTCCACCTGATGACGGCCGAAGGCAAGGCGATTGATGTCTCCAGGTCGACGATCGACGGCCGCAAGCGCGGGCCGTCGGCCATGCCGACCGACCTGGCCCCCAGGCTCTCGCGGTCCGAGCTCCGCGACCTGGTCGAGTTTCTCGCGACCCTGAAAACGCCGCGCAAGCCGTGAGGAGCGGTTTTGCAGGGACAGCCGCAGAACCGGCAGGACGGGCGCAATCCGCCTGTTCGGCCGGTGCCCGGTCAGACGGACCTGGATCGCGCCCGGAGGCGCCGGAAGGCGCTGTCCGTTCGAAGAGTACCGGGCCTGGTCGAAGATCTCAGCCTGTGCGCGCTGAGATCTTCGAAGCGACGGGCATCTTCGAAGGGCGGGAGGGCGTGATTCGTTCGAAGATGCCCGCAAGCTTCGAAGATGCCCGCTTGTGCGCGCGGGCATCTTCGAACGCGGTGGGCCTCTTCGAACGGCGGGCCCGTGCAGTCCATGGCGGCGCAGACGTGGAATCAGCGGAACTGCTAGAGCCGGACTTGCCGGCACATCCAGCCTGGTCGTTATGGTCGAGCGCCCGCGGCCCCGGCCAGCTCTGGCGGCAGCTTGGCGTCGGGCGCGAGGGTATAGGGCGCCTCGCCGGTGACCGACCAGTACAGTTTGGCCGGTCCGCGGGGATAGTCGAGGCCCGACGACCAGGTGTGGTACACCTTGCCCCACAGCGGCCGGACGGCGGCCATGGTCTTCCGCTCCTCCTCGCCGGACTGGGTGAGGCTTTTGAGCAGCCCGGCGTCGACCTCGTGCTTGTGGTCGTGCCAGTAGACCTTCTCCTCGGGCGGCATCTTCTGGTAGACGGCGTCGCTCACCAGGTACTCGATGCCGATTAGCTTCGCATCGGGGCCGTTGCTGTCATACAGGACACACTGGTTCAGCTCGGCGTTGACAGGTTTGCAGAAGTGATAGGCGACCTTCGACCACTCGGGCATCTCCTTGAGCAGATGGATGCCGGCGAAGGCCAGCGGGCAGTGCAAAATCTCCTGGATCGGCGCCTTGGGCCCAGCGGGCAGCGCCGCGCCATGGCCCTGGGCGGCCGGGTCAAATTCGGCGCGGGCCGGCGTGCCTCGAAGGCCGCCCGCTCCGTACAGGACGCCCACCGCGAAGCAGGCCATGCAGGCAATGGCCAGTGGGAGCGCAGCGCGGAGTCGCGAGAGAATCGGCAGGGGACGAATCATCGATGGGTTCCAAATCTCTGGGGTTATCATGACTGACCGGTCCGTCGCGATGCGGTCGGTCCGATTTCCGCGAATCAGGGCTTGAAGTAAGCGAACCCCTCCTGCTGCTTGCGGACGACCTCAAACGCTCCGGAGGGGACGGTGCCGACGTTTGGCAGCAGGTCAGCCTCGGTGATCGACCGCTGCCGCATGGTGTTCTGACAGGCGACGAACCGGACGCCCTGGGCCATGAGAGCAGTGACCTCGGGGGCCAGCTCGGTCTTATTCCGGTAGACCAGGCGAATACCGTCGGCATGGCAGACGACCTCGATCTCGGCCCGGATCCCCTGGTCGGCCGCGGCCTTCAGGATGTTCTCAACGTTTTTGAGGCCCTGAGATTGGTGGGTGGTCTGGGAGAAGTTGATGTGGATGACGGCCTTCAGGTCGCGGCCCGCCTGTGAGCCTCCCACCACCCCGCGCGCCGGCAGGAAGGCCAGCATGGCCGCGAGCACGCCCAGCAACACCCCCGCGGGCAGCCATCGCCCGAGACGTCCGTCTCGATCCGGTCGTGAGGCCATGATGATCGCACTCCCTCGCGCCGGTGCCTTCGCCCCTGGACTTTCGTCTTCAATCGCGAGGCGGCCGGAGCTGTCAACGCGGTGCCGATCGGACTTGCCCAGGATGGGGATGACTATACTTCCGCGCGTCAACGACGGTCAACCTGCCGGGCGCCGCGCCTTTGGCCTCTGTCCCCTTCGGCCTCCGTCATTCGGCCTGTTGCTTGAGCAGCAGGAACCGCCCCCCGCCGGGGACCAGCCAGAGTCGGTAGGGCTGGGAATCGAGTACGACCGTCTCGGGCACCTCCGAGAAGGACAGGGCGTATCGCCCCGTGATGTGCGGGTGCCTCCAGTGATTGAAGGGGAGCGTGAGCCCCGAGGAAGGCCACCTGGGCGCCTCCGACTCGGAGGCGACGACCGGACCCGTTGTATACCAGCTATCCCACTCGAATCCCCCCTCGATGTCGTCGACCGAGATCCCGCGAGCCAGCGCGCGGTGTCCCAGCGCCCATCGAGCCGAGTTCCACGCATACCAGTCATGCGTCCAGGCGACCGTGCACGCCGCGAACAGTGCGAGCGCGCCCAGCCCGAGCGGCCATCGCGAGCGAATCGGAGTCCCCGCGGCCAGAGCCAAGGCCCCGGGCATCAACACGATAAGGTAGCGGTCGAACAGGAAAGGAGGTGGTGTCCCGGGCGAATTGAACAGCCTCCGTAAGTCGATGCAGGACAATGAGATCCGCCGCGGAAGGCCGCCAAGCAGAACTCGTTGTGTTGCTTGGAGTTAGGGCGGCCGTTCAATTCCCCTGGCACACGACCGCTTTTTGGGATCGAGCGGAAAAGTGCCTGTCCTTTGTTGGGATCCTCCTTTGTTGGGATCCATGTCCTTTGTTGGGATCCTTTGTCCTTTTTGGGATCCTTGATCGGTGTAGTCCACCGTCTCGTGCGAGGCCATGGCCCGGCCGGCGATGATCTGATCCATGTGATGCTCGACCGCCTCGGCCCCACGGGCG
>JAKAUH010000610.1 GCA_021818605.1 Planctomycetota bacterium | reverse complement strand
GGACGAACGGACGGATGAACGAACCGAGCCGGACCACGCGACAACGACCCAAGCTGTCTGGCCCCAACGGGATCGATTGCCTGACCGTGGACCGTCCATTGTGTCCGGGCGAGGTGCGAGCGTCCAGAGTGGAGAACCCGGCCCGGAGTGGAGGGCGCCAGGGCGTCCGCGCAACAAAAAGGGCGAGGTTGCGTCGCGGCCCTTTTCGAGCCGGCTTGACGCGACCTCGCCCTTCACTGCTCGTCCAGCGGTGGGCCGCCCGGCGGCGATCGGTCCAATCAGCGTGTGGCCTTCGTGGTCGGAATGTCCCTCGCCAGCACGTTCATCCAGGCCAGTGCGGCATCGCGGGTGAGCCGCAGCGCCGTGGAGACATTTGCCGGCTCCTCCCGGGCCGCGGTGACGCCTTCGCACGCCCGGTTCAGGTCGTCGACCAGCTTCGAGGCCGGCTCGGCGACCGGGATCGGTTCGAACCGCCGCCGGCGCGAGGCCACGACGATCGAGGCCGGATCGATGTTCAGCCCCTCCGAGCCCCGATTCAGCTCATCGGCCAGGCTCGAAATCGTTTCCACCGGAGCAATCGGGTCAATGGCGAGACGAAGCTCGGGGGCTGTCGGCTGGTCCTCGGTCGCCGGCCCGGCAAAGACCCGGTTCTCCGCAAACAACCGCTCGACCTCATCGCCCTCGCCAGGCCCGGCGAAGACCCGGTTGTCGGCGAACAGGCGCTCGACGGCCCTTTCATCGCCGGTCGTCATTTTCCTGTGGTCCGCCATGGCTGCCACGGCCGCCACGGCCGGCACAACCTCATCGCCCGGCGCGGCGAAGACCCGGTTGTCGGCGAACAGGCGCTCGACGGCCTTCTCGTCGGCCGTCCTTTTCTTGCAGTGCCGCACGGCCGGCACAACCATTGCCAGGGTCAAATTCAGCCCCTCGGAACGGCGATTCAGCTCGTCGGCGAGCCGATTGATCGAACCGTCCTCGACGGGGATGGGCTCAAACGCGGTCGGTTTCGCCTTGCCTGGGCCTGACGACCTGATTACCTCCGACCGCGCCTGGCTCGAGACAATCCCCCAATCGACTCCGTCCGGCAGCGAGAACCCGAGCACTCCGACGAAGCCGACGAGGAGCAGTCGCGAGATCATCGAATCCCCTCCAGTTGCCATCGTTTCGGTACGCGCACGATGCCCGTCCGTAGGTCATCGACCGTTCCGCGTGGGTGCCCTTTGGCGATTCCGAAAAAGTCCACGGTCGGGTGTTCGCGTCCGATCGGCTGGCACGGATAAACCGGGAAAGCTGGAGTGATTTCGGGAGATTTTCCGAGGGCGAATCGGACTTGTGGCGTTCAACGGCTCACTGCGACATCGACATCTGCCAGTCCTCGACCGCCCTGATCGGTACGAACTGCATCGTGATGTTCAGCAGGAGGTTGTCGCGGTACACGGTCACCAGGACGATCTCCATCCCGACGAACAGCGCGATCGACCACCGGGCCGGCAACCGGCTGGCGAGGTAGAGTCCCAGCGCGGACGACGCGATGTCGCCGAGCGAGTTGGCCACGCTGTCCCCCTCGTATCCTCGCGCCAGGGCCGCCTTGCGATAGTTGTCGATGACGGGCTGCGTGTTCTCGGCGATCTCCCACAGGGTTTCGCCAGCCAGCGCGAGGACCGTCCGCTGCGACGGCGACAGCCACCGCGCGAGCGGACGGAGGATCGCGTGGAAGATCAGCCCGTGCTCGACGTGCGTGAAGCTGTAGGGGTCAAACAGATGCTGTGACGTGTGCGGGCCCCAGATGTCGCCCATCCAGGGGGTCAAGCGGCCACAGCGGCACCACCAGCGGCGGCCCTCCAGGCGCAGGGCGACCGCCACCAGGCCAAAAAGACCACCGACCACCGCGAGCGTCGGGATCTTCCACCGGCCCAGACCGACGGTTGACAGGAATCGATCGCTTCCGCTGTCGGGATTCATGGGATAACCAGCCGCACTTACCGCGCCGAGGACGCGGACGATGAGAGCGCATGCTCCTCGGGCCGAACGCCCTTCTTCGCCTTGCCGAAGCCGAATGGGAGCGGGTGGTACTCGCCGACCAGGGCGACGTCGGTGTGGTCGGTGATCTGGTCCTCGAGCCCGACGGCCCAGTACGCCGCGTTCACCAGCAGGCGGCGGGTTCCCTCGCGCTCGAGGTCGGTGGCGGCTCCCATCGTGGTGCAGAAGATCCGCGCGGCCTTGCCCTGGGTGCCGGTGTAGCCGCGGATCCAGGCCACCGGCATCATCGGGTCGTTCTTCTTCCCCTCAACCGGTGGATCCGTCGGCTTCATCCCCTGGAGGACCTGGCCGAGCACCAGCACGGTCGCGTCGGCGGGCGGATGCGCCTCATAAACATCCGTCGGGCCCCAGATGTCGCCGTCCTTGATCCCGCGGAGGATCGGGTTCTCGCGCGCAGCCGGCGGGATGATCCCGCGCGTGCTCTCGTGGCCGTGGTTGCCGTGGTGGCTGACCCAGGTCTCGCCGAGCACCTGCTTGCCGAATCCGCCCTTCCACTCCCGGCTGTTCCATGAGTAGCGGGAATAGGTCGGGCTCCTGATGGCGAAGGCATGCGTCGCGGTCCGCAGGCCGATGATCGGGCGCCCCGACTCGATGTAGTCGACCACTTCCTTCATCTGCTCGTCGGGCAGGTTGCGGAACCTCGTCGCGATGATCATCAGGTCGGCCGTGCGCAACGCCTCGAGCCCGGGGATGTTGTCGGTCCGTTTGGGCTCGATCGAACCGTCCTTGCCGATGGCGAACAGCACCGTGCAGGTGAACCCATGCCGGCGGGCGAGGATCTTGCCCAGTTGCGGCAGGGCCTCCTCCGACCGGTATTCCTCATCCCCGCTGATCAGGACGACGCGCTTCCCCTTGCCGGGCCCATCCCCGCCCTCATAGACGACCCACGGGTCGGCCGTGACGGCCTCGGCAACGGCCGGGGCGGCCAGCAACAGGGTCAGGGCGAGCGTGATTGCGTTGCGTCGTCGTCGGTCGCGTCGATTCATCGGTCGGTTCCCCCGCGCCGTGGTGTCGTCAACCTCGCGAGCCGCCGGGGCGGCCGCGCCCGGCTTCAGTGTAACGGGCGAGTGGGGGCCGAGAAACCGGGTCGCGCCCGGTTCGTTCAATCGAACAGCGGCGTACCCGACCCGTCGCGGGCCCCGACGAACCTCGCCAGCAGGGCGTTCAGCTCCGAGGCGTTCGGGATCTCCTTGAACCGGAGGACCGGCCCCTTCACCTCCTGCAGCGCCTCCTCATCGACCTTGAGCTTGTCGGAGACGGCCAGGACAAACCGCGGCGGCCCGTGCATCGGCAACAGCCGGAGCAGCCGCTCGAGGCTCGTCTTCTTCCAGAAGCCGACGACCTCGAGGAACACGTCGGTCCCGCTCGCCTTGTGGACGAGCCGGTAATCGGGCACCCAGACGCCGTCACGCCCCAGCTCGATCACCTCGGTGCTCTCGCTGAGCTCCCAGTCGGGCGCGACCTGGCGGAACCGGTCGACGAACGCCGATAGCTCGGCCGGGGTGAACGTGCCGGTATCCGCCTGGTGGGTGACCAGCCTGTCGCTGGCCTCGAGGTGGAAGCTCCGCGGCTCGCGCCGGGGTCCCCAGCGCAGTTCGGCGTCCAGGCGGAAGTCGTCGCACTGCAACAGCGACGGCAGGAACCACGCCACCTGGAGCCCGTACTTCGTCGTGGCGCTGAAGAGGCTCAGGGGCCCGTCGATGTGGAAGACGTACCCGTCGCGCATCGAGCCCTCGACGCGGTAGAGCAACCGGTGGAACTTGAGCCGGCGGAAGAGCTGGCGATACCGCGCGGGTCGCTCGTTGCGGACCTCGGCCCGCACCAGCACCGAGCGGAGCAGCACCGTCTGCGCCAGCGCGACGTTATATCGGTCGATCAACCGCTGCGCCGTGATGTCCTCGAACCGGAGCAATCGGTTCTCATCACGGAGGTCGGCAAACAGCGCGTTCAGCAGGGTCTCGGGCGCGACCTCCAGCGCGCGGCCGACCTCGCCAAGGACAGCATCGCGGTCGAACCTCGGCCGATGGCCGGGCGCGGCCTCGGCGAGCAGTCGGCGGCGGTACTCGGCCGCCGCGGTGAACACCTTCTCGCGCACCTGATCCGGCGGGATATCAGCGACGACCTCGAACTCGGCGCGGTCCTCCAGCACCTTGGCCAGCCCGCGATGGACCTGCGTCGCCTTGCCGCCGCCGCCGAACAGTTCGTCGACCTCGGACTCGATCTCCCCGCGGGTCATCCCGATGCCCTCGCGGTAGAGGAGCAACAGGCTCTCCGCCGCCTCGAGCCAGTGCGCGGCCTCGCGGTCGATGTACAGCGGGACCACCCGCTGCTTCGCGTATTTGACTCGGACGAGGTCGCCTGTGAGCATGCGTCGAAGCTAACCTGACTAGGGGTTCGGTCTTCAGCCGGCCAATCCGACCAATAACGATCTCCTCGGATCATCGCCCATTGCCGGAAAAATTGGGCTCTTCCCTCGCCCCGTGCAAGATCCTCAGGATCTCCACGAATTGAGCCCGCTCGTTCACCCGGTAGAACACGCGGTACATGCCGCACAGGATTTCTCGAACATCAGCACTCGCTCGATTCCTGTACCGGGGACCGATCCTGGGAAAGGTCCGGAGTATCTCGATGTGAGCGATGATCGACTCGGCGAGCCGCTCGGCTGCCTGCGGATCCCTCTCCGCGGCGTAGTTGATGATCGACTCGAGATCGTCGGCCGCCGCCAGCGTCCACCTTATTTCGAAATCCATTTCTGGATCCTCTTCTTCACTTCATCGTGCGAGATCGTCCGGCCAGCGTCCGCCTCCTCTTCACCTCTTCGGATGGCCGCCAGCACGACGACTTCCTCCACGATTTCCTCGATACTCGAGTCGTCCGGAAGCTTGCGGATCGCCTCGATCATGATCTCCTTGTTTGACATGGATTGTTCGCCTCCCGTTGAGGATGTTGCCCACTGATCATTGTACGGGCAGACCTGAATTTGCTCTATCACCCTCGTCGAGTGGACGGTAGGCGACGCCGAGCTTACTGGCCGTCGCCCGGCTCCGGCCGATCGCGCGGCGGCGGAGGCGGCGCCGGCCTCCCGTCATACGCGCTGTGCTGCCGCCGACGGTTCGAGGTGAACTCCTCCACCGTGTCCCGCGTGATGACCTCGTACAGCACGGCCTCCTTGTCGCCCGACTTCCGGAGCACCCGCCCCAGGCGCTGGACATGCTCGCGCACCGAGCCCGAGCCCGACAGGATCACCGCGATATTGGCCTCGGGGACGTTCACCCCCTCGTTCAGTACCCGCGAGGTTGCCACAATCGGGTACTCGCCCGAGTTGACTTTCGAAAGCA
>JAKAUH010000678.1 GCA_021818605.1 Planctomycetota bacterium | reverse complement strand
CCGACGCGTCGAACTCGCCCGTACGGAAGCCGGGGTTGTAGGTCTTCACGGCTGGCAGCGTGAGGCTCCCACCGCCGAAGACGTAGAGGCTCGAGCCGTCGATATTGCTCAGATTCTTGAATGAATTATTGGCGTTCGACGTTGAGGGCTTCGGCGCGTAGTTGCCGCTGTTGACGCTCAGGCTACCGTCCTTGTAGCTCGTCCACTGGTTGATCGCCATCACTCCGGTGCCGTCGAGCGTCACGATGACGCCAGTGAGCGAGGTCAACTTCGACTCGTCGATGGTCGCCGATTGGGTGTCGCTCAGCGCGGCGAAGGAATAAAGCGCCGAGAACGTGGTGAGACTGGACAGATTGATCGTGCTCTTTGCGCCGGCCGCCTCGACCTGAAGGCCGTTATTGCCCCCGATGGTCGCAAGCGCGGGAAGTGAAAGCATCCCGCCGCTTGTCGTGTCCGTCGCGAGGAATCCAGGGTTCGAGACACTATTATCCGTATAAGACGTCACCCCGCTCAGCGTAAGGCTGGCTCCGCCCGAGACCTGAAGGCTCGAGCCGTCGATGTCGGTCAATTTCGAGAACGAGTAGGTCCCGCCGAGGACGTCGAGCCCGCCGTCGGTTAGCGAAGTGAGATTCCCGATGAGGCTCGTCGCCAGGTCGCTTGTTTTGTCGATCGCGAACGACACCCCGTCGAGCGTCGTGAAGCTCGTGTCCATCGCGACACGGCCGCTGTTCGTCTCGGAGATGGTCGTGCCATTGCCGCCGAAGCTCGTGATCCCCGTGATATCCAGTTTGCTCCCCGATCCATCGGCGGAAAACGTCATCCCCGTCCCGGCGAAGGAGGTCAGCCCCGGCAGGCTGAAGCTGGCTCCGCCCGTTGCCGAGACTTTGCCGTAATCCGCCGTCACCCCACCGCTGACCTTCAGGTTCGTCGACGCCCCGCTGGCGATCAGCGCACCGCCCTGGATGGTCAGATCGCCCGTGATCGTCGAATCGCCCCCACTCGCGGGATTGCCCGTGACCGTAAGCGATCCCCCGAGCACTTGCAGAGGGTCGACGGCCGTGAGCGAATGCACCGAGTAAATGTCCCCCTCGCTCAGCGTGATCTCCGGTGTCGCGCCGTTGACATTGATCACGACGTCATCGCCCGGCCCCGGAACCGCGCCGGTGCTCCAGTCGGTTGCCGTGTTCCAGTCGCCGCTGGACGTGCTCGACCAGTACACCGTCGCGAGCAACCGGCGGTCCTCGAGCGCCTCGATCGCGGGCAGCGCGACGACCCGGCGAGAGCGGCGGCGGCGAGTCACCTGGACCTTCTGGATATACGCGCGCGTGCGGCGGGCGCCCATGGTTCCATCTCCTCGGTGCACTTCTCAGAGCTCGTTCTGTCCGGCGACCCCCGCACTTCCACGCGCGGCGGCGAAGGCTCAGTCCGTCACGATGCGCTTCTGCTCGTCTCCATCCACGACCGCAGGGAGACCGGTCTCCCGCTGAGCGCTTCACTGGTGTTAGCATCCGATGTCATCACGGCAGACACGCCTGTTCCAAAAATGCGACACACCAACCAAATGACGACACACAATCTACCACGCAATTGAACGCAATTTGGAAGGTTACACAAGTTAGAGAAACGAATCCTGGCGGAACGCCCCGGACAGCGCTTTCGTTTTTCTGGGATGCAATATGTGGAGGACCTGAGCACATTGATCAGCCGGTGCCGTGTGTGTCCTGGAGCTGACAGACGACGGCCGTCCAGACGCGGGCGGGACGAAGTTCGGCCATGCAATCGAGCCGGCCGCACGATTTGAGGAAGCTGGCGGCGCAGTGGACGCCCGTGCGAACCGAGATGGCCAGGGGGCCATAAGGGCCGGTGAGACCCGGGTCGGTGCAGGTGTAGATGCCGATGGCGCGGGCACCGACCGCGACGGCGAGGTGGAGGGGACCGGTGTCGTTGGAGACCACGAGATCGGAGGCGAGGCAGACGGCCGCCAGCCGGGGCAGGGTGGTCTGGCCGCTGAGATCGACGACGGGGATGGGGTCGAGTTCCCGTTTGAGCGCGTCGACGAGCGGGCGGTCGCCCGTTGAGCCGACGGCGATGAGGCCGGCTCCGAGTTCTTCGAACGCCCGGCGTCCAACGGTGGCGAAATGCTCCGGCGGCCAGCGCTTGGTCTGCCATTGCGCGCCGAGGTTGAGAACGATCCGGGGCCGGGGCAGACCAGCGAGTCGATCGGCGGCCCACCGGTGGTCATCGGGGCCGATCGGGAGGTTGTACGTCGGCTCGATCGCCGGGACCCCAAAGGTCCGCGCCACCTTGAGGGCCCGGTCCACGGCGTGCATCCCCAGCCGAGGGGCATCGACCCGGTGTGTGTAGAACCAGCGGGCGCCTTCCCGCGCGTCGGCCATCCCGACGCGAATCGGCGAGCCGGCTGCCGCGACCATCATCGCCGAGCGGAAGAGGCCCTGCAGGTCGATCGTCAGATCGTAGCGGCCGCGGCGCAGCCGGCTCAGCAGCGAGGCCATCGAGGCGATCCCCGAGGGGTCGACACCCTTTCGTCCGCGGTCGTAGACAATCACTTCGTCGAGGTCGCGGTGCCCTTCGAGCAGGTCCTTGAACGGCCGGTTCACCACCCAGCACAGATGAGCCGACGGCCAGCGTGCCCGGAGCGCCGAGAGGATCGGCATGGCGTGGACGACGTCGCCCATCGAGCTGGGCTTGATGATGCAGACGCGCTGCGGTTCAATCGTCGCGAGTTGGTCAGCGGACGGGCACATCGGCGTGGGACTCCCTTCCCCGCGATCGCGAGGGGCCATAATCTAAACCAGGACTCCCCTTCGGGCAACGGCGAGTCGCCTCGACCCGGCAATCATGGAGTGATCGATCCAATGTTCCCGGCCTTCCTCGCCTCGGTGCTGTGCCTTCTGACCCCGGAAATCGAGCGCGGTGAAGTCGCCTTCCGCCCGGGACCGGACGAAGCGTTGGTACCCGAGCGATTTCGGCTGGAGCGAGCCGACTTCAAGTACGAGCTCGAACCGGTCCTGGAGACCGAGCGCTACACGGTCGCTCGCCTTCGCTTCCCGTCGCCGGTCGTGACGGCTGATCCCGAAAACAACACGGTGCATGCCGAGTACTTCCGCCCGGTCGGAGTGAGAGAAAAACGGCCGGGGGTGGTGGTGCTCCACATCCTTGGGGCCGACTTTCCCCTGTCTCGGTACATGGCGGCGCGCCTGGCCGATCGGGGAGTCGCCGCCCTGTTCGTCAAGCTGCCATACTACGGCGAGCGGCGGCCGGCCTCCGGCGGCCTGGACGCCCGGCGCTTCCTCTCGTCGGATATCGAACGGACGGTCACCGCGATGCGGCAGGGCATCTGCGACGTCCGGCGGGCCTCGGCCTGGCTGGCCACCCGGGCCGAGATCGATCCCCAACGGTTGGGCGTCACCGGGATCAGCCTGGGCGGGATCGTCTCGTCAATCGTCGCGGCCGTCGATCCTTCCATCCAGGACAGCGCCTTCTTGCTCGCCGGTGGCGACCTGTCGCGCATCCTCTGGGAGATGCCCGAAGGACGGACCTTTCGCGCCCGCTGGATGAAATCCGGTCGCACGCGCGCCGATCTCAAGAAGTTGACCGACCCGTTCGACCCGCTCCTGTACGCCTCGCGACTGAAGGGAAAGCGCGTGTTCATGATGGCCGGCAAGGTGGACGAGGTCATCCCTCCCGACTCGGCGCGCGCCCTGTGGCTCGCGGCGGGCCGGCCCGAGATCCTCTGGTACGACTGCGGTCACTACTCGGCGGTTGGGTTCCTGCTGCCAGGCATCCGTCGCACGGTCGATTTCTTCGCGGAATCGCCACCGCGGGGGCGATGAAGGCCTCTCCTTTCCTCGCGACAGGATTCCTCCCAAACGCGCCTCCGTTTGCAAGGAACGAGCGGCTCGATAAACTGGGGAATCTTGCAGCGTCGTCATCCGAGTTAACCGCCGCCGTCGCATCGACGACCGCGAACCTGGACGAGGTCGAACCTTGAATCGCTTGCTGCTGGCACTCCGCGCCTTCTGGAAGACCCTTACCGACCCGGAGTTCGCCTCGCGCGTCGAGCCGCTGTTCAGTCGCGCGCCCACCGGGCCCGACCTGCGGGTCCTCGCTGTCCTCCAGCGCGACGGCCGGCTGATCGACTTCCTCCAGGAAGACATCGACGCCTACACCGACCCCCAGATCGGCGCGGCGGTGCGCGACATTCACCGGGGCTGCCGCAAGTCCCTGCACGATTATCTGACCATCGAGCCCATCATCGACGCCGCCGAGGAGCAGCGAGTGACGGTGCCGAGCGACTTCGACCCGGCCACGATCCGACTGGTTGGAAACGTCAACGGCGCGCCTCCATTCCACGGCGTCCTCAAGCATCATGGCTGGCGGGTGAAGTCGGTGCAGCTCCCCGTCTTGCCCGCGGCCCGCGATGACTCCTCGATCCTCTCGCCCGCCGAGGTGGAGCTCCCCTGAGGGAGAAGAAACGGAACCATGGATAAAGGACAGCAGCCGGCGGACTCGAAGTACGTGGTCGGGATCGACCTGGGAACGACCAATAGCGCGCTGGCCCATGCCGAGAGCGCGGCGACGCCCGACGCGCCTGCGCCGATCACCGGGCTGGCGATCCCGCAGGTGGTCGGTGTCAACGATGTCGCCGATCGGCCGTTGCTGCCGTCATTCCTCTATCTCCCCGCGGCCAGGGAGTTCCCGCCGGGAAGCCTCGATCTTCCCTGGAAATCCCCGGGGGACCACGTCATCGGCGCCTTTGCCCGCGACCACGGCGCGAAGGTGCCGGGCCGGCTCGTCAGCTCGGCCAAGAGCTGGCTCTCGAACGAGGGCGTGGACCGGCGGTCACCCGTGCTGCCCTGGACGGCTGCCGACGACGTCGCGAGGATCTCGCCCGTCGCCGCGTCATCGGCCTATCTGGAGCACCTGCGCGACGCCTGGAATGCCCGGGTCGCTGGCAAGTCGCCGGCCGATCGCCTGGAGAACCAGGACGTCTACCTGACGGTCCCCGCCTCGTTCGACGCCGTCGCACGTGAGCTGACCACCGAGGCCGCATCGCGGGCCGGGCTGCGGCACGTCACGCTCATCGAGGAGCCGCAGGCCGCCTTTTACGCCTGGCTCGCGGCCAACGGTGACGGATGGCGAAAGAAAGTCAAGGTGGGTGACATCCTCCTCGTCTGCGACGTCGGAGGTGGCACCACCGACTTCACCCTGATCGCCGTGAGCGACGAGGGGGGCGACCTGGTCCTCTCGCGACTGGCGGTCGGCGAGCATATTCTTCTCGGCGGCGACAACATGGACCTCGCCCTGGCCTATGCCATCGCCGCGACGCTGCCGCAGGGCATGGACGGACTCGACGACGCAAAGCGAGTCGCAATCG
>JAKAUH010000171.1 GCA_021818605.1 Planctomycetota bacterium | reverse complement strand
AAGCCGCCGCGTCGGTGCGGACCGTCCCCTTCTCCCCGCGCGGCGGGAAGATGCGACTCCAAACAAAAGAGACGATGAGGGCATCCCGCGCCAACCCGCAGAGCCATCCAGGACTGGACGCGCCTGAGCCTACGCCATCGTGGACGAGCCGGCAAGCACGCAAATGGCGTTCCAGGTCTCCGGGATTCTGCTCGTGTTTCCCGGCCGGCGGTCGTGGCTTTCGTGGCGGCAGGCTGTTAAACTTTCGATAAACCTCCCTGGGCGACGGACGCGAGCCGAGCTGAGCCGAGCTGAGCTGAGCTGACCTGAGCTGAGCTGGTCGCGGCCCGGCGCCTGACTGGACGGACTGGACTGGACTGGACTGGACTGGACTGGACCGGACCCGCGAGGCCCTTGCCATGAGCGATCGACGGCGCGGATGGAGGATCACGTCGGTGAGGGCCATGACGCCGATGCTGGCAACGGCGATCGCGGCGGCCTGGCTGGGCCTGGTGGTCCCGACCGCGACGGCCCGGCCGCCGCACCGGAAGGCGCTGGCGGACTACATCGGTCCGGGAATGGCGCGGAAGCTCAACGACTGCCGGACCTGCCACGTCGTGCCCGAGCCGGGCGCCGACGACCCCGAAGATCGGCCGCACAATGCCTTCGGCCGGCGGCTCAAGAGGGTCCGGGGTGAGCTGAAGCGCGCCGGCAAGCCCTCGGGCATCGTCGCGAGGGTCCAGGCGGTCGCCCGCGAGGATAGCGACGGCGACGGCGTGTCGAACCTGCTCGAGCTGGTCACCGGCCACTTCCCCGGCGAGGCGAACGACCGCCCGGACGGGTCCGAGTTGGCCCGCGGCCGCGCACTGGTCGCGGCGCTCGAGCGGCCGCGCGGCGACTACCCGTGGAACCCGTTCGAGCGGGTCTCGCGGCCCTCGGTGCCCGTTGTGCGGGAGGAATCGGGCGCGATCCATAACCCGATCGATGCGTTCGTCGCCGCCGAGTTCGTCGCACGGGGGCTTTCGCCCCGGCCCGAGGCGGATCGCTCGACCCTGTTGCGCCGGCTGACGCTTGACCTCACCGGGCTGCCACCCACTCCCGATGAGCTGCACGCCTTCCTCGAGGACGAGAGCCCGGATGCCTATGAGACGGTCGTCGACCGCCTGCTCGCCAGCCCCCGGTACGGCGAGCGCTGGGGCCGGCACTGGATGGACGTCTGGCGGTACAGCGACTGGGCCGGTTGGGGCCAGCAGGTGCGCGACAGCCAGCCGCATATCTGGCACTGGCGCGACTGGATCGTCGAGTCGCTCAACCGTGACCTGCCGTACGACCGCATGGTCGTGGCGATGCTCGCGGCCGACGAGGAGTCGCCCGGGGACCTCGATGCCCTGCGCGCCACCGGCTACCTCGCGCGGAATTACAAATTGCTCAGCCGCGAGAAGTGGATGCAGGACGTGGTCGACCACACCGGGCAGGCGTTCCTGGGCGTGACGATCGGCTGCTCCCGTTGCCACGACCACATGTACGACCCGCTCCTCCAGAAGGAGTACTACCAGGTCCGCGCCATCTTCGAGCCGCACAACGTCCGGATGGAGCGGATCCCGGGCGTGCTCGACACGAAGAAGGACGGCATTCCACGGGCCTACGACGCGCAGCTCGAGGCGACCACGCGGCTCTTTAGCCGCGGCGACGACCGCTATCCGACCGGCGACCCATTGCCGCCGGGCGTCCCCGAGTCACTGGGCGGCTCGCTCGAGATCCAGGCGGTCGCGCTGCCGCTGACCGCGGTCGCGCCGCACCGCCGCAAGGATGTGATCCGCGCCGAGATCGCCGCGCTGCTCGACGCGCTGGGCAAGGCCGACGAGGCCTACCACGACGAGGCCGAGCGCCCCTCGCCCGATCCCGACGCGCTCGAGCGCACACGGGCCGAGTACATCGTCGCCCAGTTCCGGCTGGTCGCCCGCTATGCGGTCGAGCGGGCCGAGGACCTGGTCGACGAGGGCAAGAAGGACTCGAAGGAATGGACGGAAGCCGCCCGGTCGGCGGTCGCCGCCCAGCGCGAGCTGGCGGTGGCCGAGGCGATCCGCGCCGAGGTGCTGGCGCGCCAGGCCCGGAGCAAGGCCGCGCCGGCAAAGCGGGCCCAGGCTGACAAGGATCTGGCCGAGGCCCAGAAGGCGCTGAGCCACGCTCGCGAGGCGCTCAAGAAGCCGCCGGGCACCGACTACAAGGCCCCGCCGCGGACGACCTACCCGGCCAGGAGCACGGGCCGCCGGCTGGCGTTTGCCCGCTGGATCACGGACGAGTCGAACCCGCTGGCGGCCCGCGTGGCGGTCAACCACATCTGGGGCCGCCACTTCGGCCGGGCGATCGTGCCGACCGTGAATGACTTCGGCCGCAACGGCCAGCCGCCCAGCCACCCGGCGCTGCTCGACTGGCTGGCCGCCGAGCTGATGTCCCGAGGCTGGAGCATGAAGGCGATCCACCGCCTGATCGTCACGAGCGCCGCGTATCGACGCGACTCGCTCCCCGACCCGGCCGACCTGGCACGCGACCCCGATGACGTGTTTCTCTGGCGATGGGCCCCACGCCGCGCCGAGGCCGAGGTCGTCCGCGACAGCGTGTTCGCCGTTGCCGGCGCGCTCGACACGACCATCGGCGGCCCCGATATCCCCTACCAGTCGGGCCTGGCTGTCCCGAGGCGCAGCCTTTATTTCCAGCACGCCGCCGAGAAGCAGATGGAGTTCCTCCGCATCTTCGACGCCGCCGGCGTCACGGAGTGCTACCGGCGGAAGGAGAGCATCCTGCCCCAGCAGGCGCTGGCACTGGCCAACAGCGAGCTGTCGCTCCGCATGGCTCGGCGGCTCGCGGCGACGCTCGCGAACGAGGCCGGCTCCGACCTGTCCACCTTCGTCATCGCCGCGTTCGAACGGGTCCTCTCGCGCCCGCCCACCGCAGCCGAACGCGACGAGTGCCTGCGCTTTCTGGGCCATGACCCGACCGCCCGCCGCCGCGATGGACTCGTCCACGTGCTGCTGAACCACCACGACTTCGTCACGATCAAGTAGCCTCATTGGTCATTAGTCATTATCGATTAGTGATTTGTCTATGGTCTGGGGCGCAGATGCGATCGCGATACCGTACCTGAAGCGGGGCCGGCGTGGGATGAGCCGACTGACGTGGTCCGCATCAGGACCGATCTTTACTGACCACGGACCAATGACCAATGAAAACTGACTATCGACCCGGCACCTGCTCGGCCGCCACCTCGCCGATGTGCAGGTCGGCGTAGACGGCCCTGGACTTGTCCTGGCCTTCGGGCCTGTACCAGAAGATGATGGTGCCCGCGTCGCCGAGCTTCGCGCCTTCGGGCTTGTAGCCGTACTTATCCTTGTACTTCTGGCAGTTCACGGCCAGCGTGGCTCCGGCGATGCCGGACTGCAGGGCTTCTGGCTCGAGGGACGCCTTGAGATCCTTGCCCTGGGCCTTGAGGGCCTCGGCCTTCTTCTTCGTCTCGGCGGAGACCACCTTGACGTAGTCATTGAAGTCATCGAGCCGGGCGGGGAAGCGGCCGCCGGAGGCTTTGGTGTACCTGCGGAGGTGGTGCACGACGGCCTCCTCGAAGGTCATGGTCATCCGGACGTTGGCCTTGCGGAGGGAATAGCCCTCGGGCGGATCGAGGCGGAACAGGGCGTCGTCGAGGGCCGGGTCGAGGTGGATGTCGGAGAAGCTGCCCTTGTAATCGATGTCGCCCGCGCGGCCCGTGAACTCGACGAGCACGGGGAGCTTCTGCTGGGGATCGACCCAGACCGTCAGGTCCTGGCCGCCCTCCTTCACGCGGAA
Organism: Planctomycetota bacterium; assembly: GCA_021818605.1. GTDB lineage: Bacteria > Planctomycetota > Planctomycetia > Isosphaerales > Isosphaeraceae > JAKAUH01. The sequence continues at coordinate 1,588 of JAKAUH010000171.1, read as the reverse complement.
GCCCCGGGCGTGGACCTCGCCGATGACCTTCTCGCCCACGGGTTCGGCGTCCTTGCCGGCCAGGCGGCGCAGGTCCTCGATCATCATGGCCGCGCCGTCGCGCTTCTCGGCCGGGGCGCCGTCGGGCTGTTCCATCAGCATCGCCGACTTATCCGCCGGGTTGAGGACCAGGATCTTGTGCCCGATCGAGTCCATGATCGAGACCGGCGCACCGGCGATCTCGGGCTCGATGCGGACCAGCCCGGGGACCTTGTAGAGCATCCGGCTGGTGATCGTCTCGGTCTTGCCGGCGAGCGCTATGGTTTGCGAGTGGCGCAGTGTCAGCGTTTGCGCGTCGCGCAGCCTGGCCGCGGTCTCGGCGAACTCGGATCGCGCCGAGGCAGGCGGGAATGCGGCGAAATACGTCGCGCCGGCCGCGGCGACGAGGATCGCGGCGGCCGATTTGAGCAGTGTGAACATGCGATTTCTCCGGTTGATTGGAATGCAAGGGATTGCGGCCGGTTCTTCTTCGACCGCCTTCAGGGCGGCGAGGGCCCCGGCGACGGTCTCCGGCGGGGGACCGTCGGGCACGGGCACGCGCCGGAGAGCGGCCGTCGCGCGGGCGACGGGGTCGTCGTCGGGCGGCGGCGGAATCGGCGGCGGAATCGGCGGGCTCGTGCTCATCGGGGCTCCTCGATACGATCGGCCGGACCGGCGACGGAGGCCGGACCGCGTCCCGCCACGCGCGAGACCTCTTGCGACGTTTCCAGAATCTGTCGCAACCGCCGGCGCGCCCGGTGCAGCAGCACGCCGACGGAGACGATCGAGATCCCCAGGTCCCGGGCAATCTCCCGGTACGAGCGATCCTCCAGGTGGTGCAGGCAGAAGACCTCCGCCTGCCGGGGCGGCAGCTCGGCCATCGCGGAGCGGAGCGCCTCCGAGATCTCGGCGTCCTCGGCCACGCGGGACGGGTTCGGCCCGGCGTCGGGGATCGCATCGAAATCGAAGTCGACCGGAGTCGGCGCGACCTTCTGCCGATACCGGCGGCGAAGCCGATCGATCGCACGCGACGAGGCCAGGTGGCGGAGCAGGGCACCCCAGTCCCGCACTGGCTGGCGGCGCGCGACTTCCAGGGCCGCCAGGAACGCCTCCTGGAAGCACTCATCCGCGTCGGCGCGGTTGCCGAGGAGCCGGTAGGCCGTCCGCCACACTGCCGCCCCGTCCCGCTCGATGATCTCCGCCCAGTCGGGCATATCTCTCTCCGGCGCCTCGTCGATCCAGAGAACCAGTCGTTCGACCCGGGCGGTTTCTTGCAGTTCGCGTTTTCCGTGTTCCGTTTTCCGTCGATTTCGTCAGCGTCCCTGAGCCTGGCGCGGGCCCGATCCGACCCGACTCCGGACCGATCCGACCCGAACGCGTCAGGCTGAGAGCCTGACCGACTTCCGATCCGGGCTCGATCCCCTCCGGCCGTCGTGGGCCGCGTTCCTCCCGGCCCATCCTGCAGCCCGGTTCCCGTGCGACAGACTCTTTCCGTTTTCTGTTTTCCGTCGTTCAGTAATCAGGGGTTCAGCGAGGAGACGTTCGGTGAGGAGGCGTGAGTGCCATCGCC
>JAKAUH010000256.1 GCA_021818605.1 Planctomycetota bacterium | reverse complement strand
ATCGGACCCGTCGAGCGTCTGGGGAGGTGGGTCCGGCGCAATCCCCTGGTGGCGGGCCTGGCGGCCGCGGTGCTCGTGCTGTTCGCGGCGCTGACAATCGGCTCGATGGTCCTCGCCTATCGTTCGAGCATCCGGGCGGAGGAGAGTCGCCGGAGGCTCGTCGCGATGAATGTCGGGCTGGCGGCCGACCGCTTCCAGGATGGCGACCTGCTGCGGGCGTTGCCCCGGCTGGGCGAGGCGCTGCATCTCGACCAGGGCGATCCGGTCCGCGAGGAGGCGCACCGGCTCCGGCTGGGCTCCGCGCTGGCCGAGGCGCCGAGGATCGTCGCGCTGTGTCCCCACGGCGGAATGGTCACCGCGGCGGCCTACGACCGCGCGGGCCGCTCGGTCGTGACCGCCTGCTCCGATGGGAAGGTCCGGATCTGGAACCTCTCGGCCACGGTCCCGGTGGTGCGAATCCTCGACCACGGAGAGTTCGTGGACCACGTGGAATTCAGCCCCGACGGCAGGCGAGTCCTGAGCGCCGGCCGGGATGGATCCGCGCGGATCTGGGACGTGCGGACGGGCCGCCTGCTCGTCCCCCCACTCCGGCATGAGCACGGCGTCCCGTTCGCGACTTTTAGCCCCGACGGCTCGCGCGTGGCCACCGCCGGCTGGGACGGCACGGCGCGCGTCTGGGACGCCGCCACGGGACGGCCCGTCACCCCGGCGCTGAAGCACGCCTACCGCGTCGGGCACGTCGCCTTCAGCGCGGACGGCCGGAGCGTGGCCACCGCCAGCGAGGACGGGACGGCGCGGGTCTGGGACGCCGAGACCGGCGCACCCCGCACGCCCCCGCTCCGGCACGAACGTGCCGTCTGCCACGTGGCCTTCCGGCCCGACGGCCGTCGCGTCGTCACCGCGGGGTGGGATAACACCGCCAGGGTCTGGGACGCCGCCACCGGCCGCCCCGCGACCCCGCCATTGAGCCACGCCTTCATCGTGCTCGACGCCGAGTACAGCGCCGACGGCCGCAGGATCGTCACCGCGAGCTGGGACGGCACGGCGCGGGTCTGGGACGCCGAGACCGGCCGGCCGCTGTCCGGCCCGCTGAAGCACGAGGGGATCGTCCGCACGGCCGCCTTCAGCCCCGACGGGACGAGAGTCTTGACTGGGTGCCTCGACGGGACGGCGCGGCTCTGGGACGCGGCCACCGGAGAACCCGCCGCCCCGCCGCTGCGGCACAATGGTCCGATCTGGTCCGCGCGGTTCGCGCCCGACGGCCGTCGGCTGCTCACGGCCAGCGAGGACCGGATGGCCCGCGTGTGGGATACCTCGGCGCTCGACCCGGGGCCTCGATCGCTGACGCTGGACGGATCGGGCGTCGAGCTGGCGGTGAGCGCCGACGGCCGTCGGCTGGCGACCGGTTCGACATCGGGGACTGGCCGGGTCTGGGATGTCGCGACGGGACGGCCGGTCACGCCCCCGCTCGAGCACGCCAAAAGCGTGAGCTGGGTCGCCTTCAGCCCGGACGGCCGGAAGGTCGCGACGGGGAGCTGGGACGACACGGCGCGGGTCTGGGACGCGAGCACCGGCCGGCCGATCACGCCGCCGCTGCGCCACGAAGCGCCGGTCCATCACCTCGCCTTCAGCCCCGACGGCCGCTTCCTCGTGACCTCCGCGGAGGACGGCGCCGCACGAGTCTGGGACACCGACACCGGCCGGACCGCGCTCCCACCCCTGAGGCACGAGAGCAACGTCCGCCACGCCGAGTTCAGCCCCGATGGCCGCCGGCTGATCACCGCGAGCAACGACTCCACCGCCCAGGTCTGGGACGCGACGACCGGCCGCAAGGTCGGGCCTCCGCTCCGGCACCAGGCGATCGTGTACTTCGCCGGCTTCGCGCCGGACGGACGCCGCGTCGTCACCTCGAGCCAGGACGGGACGGCGCGCGTCTGGGAGGCCGAGACCGGCGCCCCGATCACGCCCCCGATGGTCCACAAGGGCTCCCTGTCCGAGGCCGCCTTCAGCCCGGACGGGCGGCTGGTCGCGACCGCCAGCACGATCGGGACAGCGCGGGTCTGGGATGCCCGGACGGGCGAGCCGTACTCCGCGCCAGTCGTTCACCACGGCTCGGTCTTCCACGTTTCGTTCAGCCCCGACGGCCGCTTCCTCGTGACCTCGAGCTTCGACGGTACGGCCGGCATCTGGGACGCCGAGACCGGCGCCCCGATCGGCCTGCCGCTCCGACACAGGGGCCCGGTCCTGGAGGCGCGGTTCGGACCAGGCGTCGACTGGATCGCCTCGACGGGCATGGACGGCGCCGTCCGGTTCCGGCGGCTCCGGCGCGACCCGCGGCCCGTCACCGACCTCGTCCTGCTGACCCAGGTTCTCTCCGGAGAACGCATCGATTCGACCGGAGCCCCCGCGCCGCTGACCCCCGAGAATCTGGCCGCGGCGTGGAAGACGCTCCGGGCGAGGTATCCCCACGAGCTGGGACCGGCCAGCCAGCCCGGGAGCTTGCCGTAGCCACAGAGCCCTCTGGCCCAGGAGATGGCAGAGCCCTGATATCCCGAACCTACCGACGCCGCTGGGGCCAATGTGGAGGTGGAGCCATGTCGACGAGACGTGCCGGATTCACCCTGATCGAGCTCCTGGTCGTCATCGCGATCATCGCCATCCTGATCGCGCTTTTGCTCCCCGCCGTGCAGGCGGCCCGCGAGGCCGCCCGTCGCATCCAGTGCACCAACAACATGAAGCAGATGGGCCTGGCCATCCACAATTACAACGAGATCTACAACCTTTTGCCTCCCGGGCGGATCTGGAAGCCGCTGCCCGGAATTCCCCTGCCCGGCATGCTCATGGGCGTCCAGGACACGCCCTGGTTCGCGCTGATGCTCCCCCAGTACGAACAGCAGCCGCTGTACAACGCCTTCAACTTCGCCGTCGGCGTCGAGGGCCCCTCGCCGGGCGGGCTTCCGCTCGGCTGGTCGGTCAACTCGACCGTGATGCAGGCCAAGATCGGGCTCTTCCAGTGTCCCAGCGACAACGACCGGCTGTACGTGCTTTCGCTCTTCCCCGGGGCGCCGACGATCACGCAGACCCGGGGAAACTACGTGGTGAGCTGGGGGAACACGCAATGGGCGCAGCAGAACCGCGTGGCCGGCACGCCGACGCAGAACCTGCCCGTGAGGTTCTTCGCATCGCCGTTCGGCCACACCGCGGTCCGACTGGCGGCGATCACCGACGGCACGAGCTCGACCGTGTTCATGGCCGAGGTGATCCAGGGAAGTAACGGCGACTCGCGGGGCCTGATCTGGGCGCCCACCGCCCAGTTCATGACCCGCTTCACGCCCAACGGAACCACCGACTACTACGGGGTGACCTGGCCGCCCGGGAGCGGCGGCGACCAGATCGGGACCGGCTGCCAGCCCGAGCCCGCGCTCCCTTGCGGAGTCGTCCCCTACCCCTGGTACGACGCGTTCCAGGGCGCCCGCAGCCGGCACCCCGGCGGGGTCAACTCCCTGCTCGGCGACGGCTCGGTCCACTTCATCAAGGATTCCATCAACGCCCGAACCTGGGTCAGCCTCAGCACGATCTCGGCCGGCGAGGTGATCGGACAAAATAACTATTGATCGGTCCGGCCGGCACCTCGTCCCGGCCGGACGGTTCTGGTATAAGTTTCCCCATCGGCCAGGCCGGTCCCCGGACCGGACCGGACCGGACCGGCCGCGCCGACGGATCAACGAGGACATCCCATGCCCGGCCAAAAGCGGATCGAGCACGTCGTCGTGCTGATGCTGGAGAATCGCTCATTCGACCACATCTTCGGCTACCGCGCCGGCGTCGCCGGTCTGCGGGGCGACGAGTCCAATCTCCTCGAACCGACTGCGCCCGTCTCCGACGCGAACCCGTCGTATTACGTGAGCAACGGCGCACCGTTCGCCGTCCCGATCGGCGAAGGGCCGGGCCACTCGTTCGCGGACGCGCAGTGGCAGGAGTACGACAACGCCCGGGGACCCGGCCCTGGCTCACCCGCGCGGAACAACGGCTTCGTCCGGAACTACCGCAACGAACTGGTCTTCGCCGACCGGGTCCGGAATCCGACTCCGGAGGAGATCCGCGTGGTGATGGAGTCGTTCGCCCCGGGCCGGCTGCCCTCCATCGACGCCCTGGCCGACGCCTTCTGCGTCTGCGACAACTGGTATTCCGAGGTCCCCGGCCCGACCCAGCCCAACCGGCTCTACATGCACGCGGCGACGTCGGTCGGCTATGTCCATAACGACTGGTCGCGCATCTTCGACGTCCGAACCATCTACAACAACCTGCAGGACGCCGACTACTCCTGGGCCACCTACGACTTCGACCAGAACGAGGTGCGCGAGTTCTCGCAGGTAAGCAACCAGGCGGACGCCTTCCGCGAGTTCAGCTCGTTCGCGGCGGACGTGGAATCCGGCGCGCTGCCCAGCTATTCGTTCATCATCCCGCGATTCTTCAACAAGGATCAGCCCGCCAACTCGCAGCACGCGCCCCAGGACGCGCGCTACGGAGACAACCTCGTCGCCGATGTGTATGAGGCGCTCCGGGCGAACTCGGAGGTCTGGGACAAGAGCGCCCTGATCGTCATCTACGACGAACATGGCGGGTTTTATGACCATGTGATTCCGCCGTCCAATGGCGTGCCGAACCCCGACGGCATCAACTCGCCGCCGCCGGGCGACACGGCGTCGTGGATTCCGAAGTTCGCGTTCGATCGCCTGGGGTTCCGCGTGCCGGCGGTGATCGCCTCGCCGTGGGTCGCGAAGGGGAAGGTGGACTCGACCCGCTACCAGCACACCTCGGTGCTGGCGACCCTGAAATCGCTCTGGGGCCTGCCGGAATTCCTCACGCGCCGCGACGCATCGGCGCAGCCGTTCGACGGCCTCTTCGCGGAATTGGAGGCGCCTCGCGGCGATACGCCGCAGACGCTTCCGCGCGCAGTCGTCACGCCGGCGGCCACGTCGAAGGACGATCCCGCCTATCCCGCCAACCAGCCGATGGACGCCACCCAGGCCGACATGCTGATGGGCGTCCACGGGATGATGAGGACCCTGCATCCCGGCAGGCATTTTCATGCCCATATGCACATGGCGCAGGGCGAGGCTTCCGACTTCATCCGATGGTGCCACGGCCGTACACCCGGAACGACGCGGAGGAAACCGAGCCGAAAGGGCGCAAGCCATCCGAGCCGGTCGCGCAAGCGAGGGACTTCTCCCTGATCCACGGGCCCGACAGATCGATCGATCGGCTGGACGGGGCTCGACGGCGCTGGCGGGCATCCTCGATCATCGCGGCGCTCGACTGGTTCATCCGGAAGTCGCGTGCGCGAATTTGGTGGCGCCACAAGTCATTGTGTACTAGAGCGCATGACTTTTGCGTCGCTCACAGGCG
>JAKAUH010000780.1 GCA_021818605.1 Planctomycetota bacterium | reverse complement strand
CCGCGTCGACGAGGCGCGGTACCCCGACGGCGATCCCTATTACATCCTGGCATTCGAGGTCGACTCGGGCGCGGTGCTTACCCTCGAGCGGTTCACCGATCGCTCCGCCGCCGCCGAGGCCGCTCGCTTGATCCGCGAGCGACTGGGCCCGGCACCGGATGAGCCGGCCGCGGTCGCGTCGCCGTGATTCCGGGCGGCGACGCGGCTCAATATCCCGCCGCGTTGCGGGGGAACTGGCTGACGTCGATGTAGAGATACGCACCGCCGGTCGTGGCGGCGAGGCGACGCAGGGGCGTGCGCTCGCCCAGGCCGGGGCCCTGGCCGAACTCGATGGCCTGGATGCGCGTGGACCCGGCCTCGGCCAGGATCTCGTTGACGTCGCCGTTGGTCATCAGGTTAGCGTCGGTGAGGAAGAAGACCACCTCGGGCTTCAGCGCCAGCGCCGCACGCAACGCCGACATGTGGTCGGTGCCGCCGTCGGGGATGATCTGCGCGAGCTGGCTCCTGATTCGCTCCTTGTTGGCATTCGTCGCCGTCATCAGGCCCTTGTGGCCCAGGGGATCGCTGAGCATCCTGGCCAGCAGGTTGTAAAAGACCACGGCGAACTCGGCGTCCGGCGGCAGTTGATTCAGGCTGGCGAGCAACTCGCGCTTGGCGATCTCGAGCGAGTTGCGAGTGGCCATGCTCCCCGAGCAATCGATGACGTAGGCAAACGAATGCGCGTGGTCGCGGGCGCCGAAGAACTGGGTACCCGGCCCGACGCCACGCCCGACCCCGCCGCCCGAACCGCCGCCGGCGCCACCGCCGCCGCCAGGTCCGGAGCCCGGTATCACTCCCTGCCCGGCCGTCTGCGGGCCAGGGAGCGCCTGCTGAAGCGTCTCGTTCCCCGTCGGCTGGCCGCTCGGCAGGATCTCCGACAGGAGTGCGTCGGCCGGATCGCGGTTCGAGGCCGCCACGCTCGTTCGATCGTCCGGTGAGGTCATCGCCAGAATTCCCAGGCCGCCTACCTCGCCTGGACTACCGCCGCCCTCACCGGCGACGGCCTTCGGGTCGGCGTCGGCGCGGTTGTCCACGGGGCCGATCTCGGCGCGGATCGGGTCGGAGGTCTCGGTGGCGATCCCGGCCGCGCCCAGGACGAAATACCAGGACAGGAGCAGGAACAGGGCGTGGAAGATGACGGAGCTGGCCAGCGAGCGGATATCGGTCAGCGGGGATTCGCCGGCCACGATCGATGTCTCGGATCTGGGCATGGTTCCTGGGCTCGCTCCGGTTTCAGCGCGATCGGATCAGATCAGATCAGCTCAACTCAACTCACCTCACCTCACCTCGGATTCGCCGGCTCCGCGATCCTGCACGATTTATTCTACCGCCTGACGCCTCGTGGGGAATAACTCCCACGGCTTGAGACAGGATTGAGTTCACCTGGATTTTCGTTGACGCTTGAAGTCCAATGTGCGATGCGTGACGGACCCGCCGGCTTTCCAGCCGGTCGAAGGTGCTCCGGCGATGCGCCAGGTCCAGGGCCCGGAAGAACGGGTCGCGGTGAATCCCCGGCCGAAATTGGAGTAAAAGATGATTCTTCGCAAGCGTCTACGATGTTTTGCTGTGATCGGCCTGGTGGGCGTTCTGGCTCCGGCGCTGGCCGCGCAGGGGCAGACGGTCGTCGTTACGGCCAAGTCGGCGTCGGAGTTGGCCTCGGACCTCGAGGCCCTGATCAAGGCGGTCGCGCCGAACGATCCGCAGGCCCAGGCTATCCTGGATGGGATCAAGCAGTTCCAGGAGGTCGCGATCCTGAAGGGGTTCGACCGCACTCGCAAATTCGGGGTGGCCCTCACCTTGCCCCGCAATTTTCCCCAGGAATCGCTGACGGTCGTGGCCGCGGTGCCGGTGACCGACCTCGGCCAGTTCCTTGATTCGCTCAAGGACCTGGGGTTGGCCGTGGACGATCAGTCCGGCGCGCCGGGCTTTTCGCACAAGGTCAGTGCGCCGAATGGCAGCCCCAGCTTCTATGTCGTGCAGTCGAAGAAATACGCCCTGTTCTCGATGGCCCCCAACGGGGCCGACCGGCTCAAGGCGCTGGACGTCTCCTCGTGGTGGAAGCAGAATCGCCCGGAGACGGTGCTCAGCGCCAGGGTGCGCGTCGCCGAGATCCCCGACGCGATCAGGGACCAGTTCATCGCCGGCTTTGAGGGCCAGACGCAAAACGAACGCGACAAGAAGCCTGGCGAGAGTGACGCCCAGTATCGCGGCAGGATCGCCGGCCAGGAGCTGGCGGCGGCGGGGATCAGGGCATTCGTCAAGGAGGGAGACACCCTCGCGCTCGACCTGGATTTTGACCGCAAGACCGGCGCGCTGGCGCTCGACCTGGCCGTCTCGGGGCGTCCAGGGACGGCGATGGCGAAGAACCTGCGGGCCTTCGGCGCGATGCGCAGCCGCTTCCAGGCTCTGGGCAGCAACGCCGACCTGGCTCTGGCTGTCCGCTTCCCGATGTCGAAGGAGCTGGGCGAGTCCTTCTCGCGAATCATGGATGACAGCGTGAAGCCCGAGGAGGACCGGCTGAAGGACGGCGCCCAGAAAGATGTCTTCAAGCGGCTCTTCGACCTCGTCAAGTCGGCCTTCAGCTCGCCGGACACGGACCTCGGGATGTCGATCCGGCGAGGAAAATCGGCCGGCACCGGGAAGTTCCTCATGCTGTTCGGCGTCAGCGTTCCGGACAGCGCCGCGGCCGAGCGGCTGGCCCACGACGCGGCCAGGCAGTTCGAGCTGGAGAAGGGATTCGGGATCGACTTCGATGTCGCGAAGGCCGTCGACGGCACGGCGATCCATCGGATCACCGTCCCGTATGACGAGAAGGACAGGGAGGACGAATACATCCTCAGGACGTTCGGGAAGGCCTCGTTCAACTTCGCGTTCCCCAGGGGGGCCGTTGTGGCGGCGTTCGGCGAGAATGCGCAGGAGCCGCTTCGCCGCCTCGTCGCCGACGTCTCGGCTCCTCGCCCGGCGGCCGGCCCGGACGGCCCGGCCATCGCGACCATCCGGCTGGCCCGGCTGGCGGACATGGCGGAGACGGACAAGGAGCGTGTCGAGTTCCACCAGGCGGCGGCGAACGCCTTCAAGGGAAAGGACGCGAAGCGCGACCGCGCGGCACTGGCCGTCAAGGGAGACGGTGACGGGATTCGTCTCCGCCTGGAGGTCGACATCCCGGTGCTGCGGATGCTCGCCGAACTCGGCGACGACGACAAGTAAGCCGATCCCCGGCCGGGGACTGGCCCTTTGGCGAGCCCTCGGCCCGGTCATTCCAATCGACGATCCCAGCGAGCTCGCCCGGCCGGGATTCAAGGATCGCCCGGCGAGGCCAGGAACAGGCGAGTCTGGCATTGCCTTTTTCCCGGCTTCGGCCAACAATGCCGCCTCTTCGGGCGAGGCATCCAGCGCGAGGGAATGCGGCGGATGGAAGGCCCGCGGAAGACGCACGAACGGGGGACCCGGGCGATTCAATGGAATCGCCCACGATGGCACGGCAAGAACGTCGGGCCGGCCCCACCGTCAGGCGATCGGACGCGGGCCACGGGTTCGAGGCAAGGAGGCGTGAGCCGATGGCGCGCTGGTTCGTTGACCGTCTACCCCAGCGGGGAATCCCTTCGGTGAGCCTGCGGCAACTCCTTCCGGAGGCGCAGTTTGTCGGTTGCGCTGACTGGGAGGTCTCCGGCTGCTGTGACGATCACCGGCGGCTGGATCCGGGCCAGGTCTTCGTCGCGGTCCGCGACGTACGGCCGGGCTACGACGGCCAGGCGTTCGTCCGCGAGGCGCTCGACCGAGGCGCGGCGGGCGTGGTACTCGAGCAAACCTGTCCCGACGCCGGCCGGCTCCAGGTCGTCGTCCCCGACGCGTCGTCGGCGCATGCGAGGATCTGCCAGGCCCTGGCCGGCGACCCGTCGCGGCGGATGCTCACCGCCGGCATCACCGGCAGCTTCGGCCGCACGATCACCGCGCTTTTTGTCCGATCCATCCTCGAGGCCGACGGGCGTCGCACCGGCTCGCTCGGCGCGACGGGCTATTACGACGGCTCGACCCCGCGCCCGCTCGGCGCCGGCCTGACACCGCGGCCCTGGGCACGGCCGGCGACCCAGCCCGAAGTCGCCGGTCTGCGGATTGGCGGCCACAGTGCGGGGACACTCAGCGCGGCCGGGAACCGAGTAGCGCTCGACCGGCCGCCGGGCACATTCCTGCCCGACGCGAAGAGCCTGGCGTCACTTCTGGGTGAGATGGTCGACGTCGGCTGCCAGGCGGCCGCGCTGGAGGTCTCGGCCGCGGCCCTGGCGCACCGAGCGTTCGATGGCGTCGCCTTCCACGCGGCCGTCGTCACCGACGTCGCGGCCCCGTTCGGCTTCCCCGAGGATGTCGTCCTCGCCCGCCGACGGGCCAAGGCCCGGCTGTTCCGCCAGCTTGCGCCCGGCGGCATCGCTGTGGTCAACGCGGATGATCCCAACGCCGAGATCCTGGGCGCGGTGAGCCTCGACGCCCGGCGGGTGGCCTTCGCCATGGAGCCGTTCCGCCGGCCCCAGCTGGACGTGGACGTCTCGGCGAGGATCGTGCACCTCGACGGAGCCGGCACGCGAATGGTCCTGCATGGCTTCGGCCGCGAGCTGGCGGTTGGCTTGCGGCTGGTCGGACCGCGAGCGGCGAGCTGTGCCCTGGCAGCCGCGGCCCTGGCCTGGGCGATGGACATCCGGCCCGACGCCATTGTCGAGGGGCTGGAACGCGTCAGTCCGCTGGCCGGACACCTCGAGGCGATCGACGAGGGTCAGGACTTCGACGTGCGGGTCGACGCCGCGAGCGCGCCGACAATGCTGGGCGAGGCCCTGACGGCCACACGGGCGGTCGGCGCCGGTCGGGTGCACTGCGTCCTCGGCGCCGAGGGGGGCAGCGGCCGCGACGAGCGCCGTCGCCTTGCCGAGATCGCCGAGGCACTCGCCGACCGCGTGATTCTGACTCTCAACAACCCCCGCTCCGAGGATCCCCACGCGATCCTCGACGAGCTCCTGGCCGGATTCCGATGGCCGGGGAAGGTGCGCATCGAGCCCGACCGCCGTCGCGCGATCGAGGTCGCGCTGGCCGACGCTCGCCCGGGCGACTCGGTACTCATCGCCGGCAAGGGCCGGCAGTCCTACCAGATTCTCGCCGATCGCGTGGTGCCGTTCGACGACGCCGAGGTCGCCCGTGAGTGGCTCCGCCACCACACCGCGCCGCGTCGGGTTACACAGCGTTCGGCTTGAGGCAAAAAGGCAACGTCCGCCGTGATCGCGACGCCGGGATCCGGATCTGCCGAACAAAATCGGCTCCGTCATCGTCTAGAATGAGAAGGAAGCACGGCGGTGGAGGGACCGCGATGGCCCCCTCCCGAGCCGAGCCGAG
>JAKAUH010000106.1 GCA_021818605.1 Planctomycetota bacterium | reverse complement strand
AATTTCAACATCATGTTCTTATTTGTATGCGCACCTGGGCCCGTTCCCGCAAACGACGGGCGAATTCGCGACTGTCGCCGATGTCCGCCCGCTCTGCCCGCAGCCCGACCAATCCTGACGCCAGTAAATCCGTAGCCGTGAGGGGTCGGAGACTCGCCTCAAGTTCGCGCGCCTCGGACCCGGTCGGCTGGAGCGACTCGATGAACGTCAGGACCGAGTCCCAGCGCTCGCGGGCAAGCTGGTGGAGGGCGTCGAGGATCGTTTGCTCGGTGACCGGTTCATGCATGGCGTGCCCTCCCAAAACGGGGCGGCGGTCGAGACGAGTGAGGTCGGCTTCGATCCGCAGCCATCTCGATTGTATCGAGAACACGCGAAGCGACCGAGAGGTGTCCGCCGTCTACCCGAACCGCTCGAAGTCCTCGCCCTTGGCCACGACCGTGATTCCCTCCTCGGACACAGTGAACCCGCGCGCGAGGTCGGCGTCACGGTTCCAGCCGACCTCGAAGCCGCCGGGGATGCGCACGTCCTTGTCAACGATCGCGCGGCGGATCCGGGCGTTCCGACCGACCTGCACACCGTCAAAAAGGATCGAGTCCTCCACCAGCGCGTAGCTGTGCACCCGCACACCGGGCGAGACGATGCTGCGGAACACCTGTCCGCCCGAGATGATCGCGCCCTGGCAGACGATCGAGTTGTACGCCGCGCCCCGGCGGTCGCCCTCGGTGTGCACGAACTTGGGCGGCGGATAGGCGGGCTGGTGGGTGTGGATCGGCCAGTCGCGGTCGTACAGGTTCAGGATCGGGTCGATCTGGATGAGGTCGAGGCTCGTCTGATAGTACGCGTCAATCGTGCCGACATCGCGCCAGTACGCGCCGCTCTTGCGGTTCTCGTCGCGAAACGGATAAGCCAGCACGCGGGCGCCCGAGGCGATCATCGCGGGGATGATGTCGCGACCGAAGTCGTGCGAGCTGGCCTCCTTCCTCGCCGCGTCCTGGAACAGCAGCTCGTACATGGCGTCGGTGTTGAAGACGTAGATCCCCATCGAGGCCAGGGCCAACTCGGGCTGGCCGGGGATGCCCGGCGGGTCCTTCGGCTTCTCGAGAAAGCTGGTCACGACGTCGCCGCGGTCGACGCCCATCACGCCGAACTCAGTCGCCTGGGCGCGCGGCACGGGCAGGCAGGCGATCGTCAGGTCGGCCTCGTTGGCGCGGTGCTCCTCGATCATCCGCGCGTAGTTCATCTTGTAGATGTGGTCGCCGGCGAGGATCAGCGTGTCCCGGGGCGCGGCCTTCTCGATCGTGTAGACATTCTGGTAGATGGCGTCGGCTGTGCCCTGATACCACATCTCGGCGATCCGCTGCTGGGGCGGGATGACCTCGATGTACTCGTCCAGCTCGCGGCTGAGGAACTTCCAGCCCTCGTCGATGTGTCGGTTCAGGCTCGTGGCCTTGTACTGGGTGAGAACCAGGATCTTGCGGATGTCCGAGTTGATGCAATTCGACAGGGTGAAGTCGATGATCCGGTAGATCCCCCCGAACGGCACGGCCGGCTTGGCGCGATCCCGGGTCAGCGGCTCGAGGCGCGATCCCCGGCCGCCAGCCAGGACGATCGCCAGGACGTCGCGATACACCAGAGAACCTCCAGGACGCACGACCGGGAAACAGCGGGGATCATTCGCACAGGCGGGACCGCTCTATTGTGCACGCCCGGACGGGCCAAGCCAAGGGGCAGGGGGGCTGCGCTTCGCCAGGGTCCCGGCGACGGTCGGGTCGGCCGGTATGGCTGGCATCGGCGGCGGATCGCCGGCATACTGGGTCGTCGGTCTGGCGGGCGACGCGAGCGCGCGAGACCGACTCGCCTCGCCCCAGCAACCCACCGAAGCAGGCCGGTTTGCCCAACTGAAAAGCCCGGCCGGACACCCGTGGAGGATTTGCGCCGATGGCTCGACCGATCTGCTCCAGTACGGGATCGACCGCCCGGATCGTCTCGCTCTCGCTCTGGCTTTCGATCTCGCTGCTGTTCATCGGGGCCGCAACGGCACCGGGAGGCGAGCCCGACCGCCTCAAGGCGATGCAGACCGAATACGTCGGCAATTCCAGCCAGAAGCTCGCGCGGGCCTATCACTTCGGTTCGCAGGGGCCGGGCGACATCTTCTCGAACCACACCAGCCATTCCAATCGCCTGGTGGCCGTCTACCTCTTCGGCCGCAAGGGGAACCTGAGCACGATCACGGGCTTGAACAGCCGCTATCGCTCCGCCGACGAGGTTCGCAAGATCTACGGCTTCCTGCCCAGGAACACGGTGAACCCGCAGGCCGAGTACGCCGACCAGAGCGACCTGTACCGGGTGCAGAAGGAAGCCGTCGCGCGGGGTGTCAAGCACCTCTTCATCGTCTGGTTCGACGGGATGGACTGGCCGACCACGCAGGCCGCGGCGATCGCGCGGACGGGCAAGGTCTACACCGAGGGCAAGGGCTCCGGCCTGTTGTTCCAGGATTATGACGCCGTTGGCGCGGCGCAATACGGATTCGTCGTAACCAGTCCGACGCACGACCGGAACACGCCCGATGTGAATGCGCAAACCGTCGTGATCCCGCCCAACAGTCGGGGCGGCGGCTACGACGCGATGATCGCCGGTCCAAATCCCTGGACTCTCGGACCGCTCGGGCCAAAGGCGCCGGGCTACATCAAGGGGTCGTCGGCGAACGCCGCGGATCGCGCCGGAGTCATGGCCGCCGGCCGGGTCCTGCACGCGTACACCGACTCTTCGCAGAGCGCCGCGGAGATGATCAGCGGGGTCAAGGCGTACAACAACGGCCTGAACGTCACGGACGACGGACGATTGATCACGACGCTGTTTCACGACCTCCAGGACCAGGGATGGAAGCTTGGCACAGTGACGAGCGTGCCGTTCGACCACGCCTCGCCTTCGGCAATCTACGCGCGGAACGTTCACCGGGACGACTACCAGGACCTCGCCCGCGAGATGCTCGGCCTGCCGGGCATCATGCAGCAGGCGAGGCAGGCGCAGCAGTGGCCCGGGCTCGACGTCGTCATGGGGATGGGCTACGGGATCACCAGCGAGTCGAAGGCCATGGCCCCGCAGGGGAAGAACTGGGTCCCGGGGAACATCTACATCGCGGATCCGGACCTGGCGGCGATCGACGTGAAGAACGGGGGTAAGTACGTCGTGGTGCACCCTGAGTCCGGCGTCGACGGAGGCCAGGCGCTCCAGCGGGCGGCCGCGCAGGCGGCAGGCAAGTCGCAGCGCCTGTTTGGCTTCTTCGGCCGCAAGGGACTCGACCACCTGCCGTACCAGACGGCCGACGGCCGGTATGACCCGGCTCCCAGCATCGGGCGAGGCGGCCGGCCGGTCGCGGCCGAGGAATATACCCCGGAGGACCGGCTCGAGCAGCCGACCCTCGCGAAGATGACCGAGGCTGCCCTGACAGTCCTGGCCCATCGCCCCGATCAGCGGTTCGCCCTGTTCATCGAGTCCGGCGACGTCGATTTCGCCCTGCACGCGAACAACCTGGACAACGCCATCGGCGCCGTGTATAGCGGCGAGGACGCGGTGCGCACCGTCATCCAGTGGGTCGAGAAGAACAGCAACTGGGACGAGTCGCTCTTGCTCGTCTCGTCCGACCACGGGCATTACCTGGTGATCGACGATCCCCAGGCGATCGCCGGGGCCAGATAAATGAGTCGGTGCGTCGGCGCCGCGTCGCGCCGGTTCACCGGTCGTCGCCTGTCCTGGCCTTCGCGTCCTTGACGACCAGCATCACCGGGCGCCGGCCGGTCCATTCGCCGGCGCCTTCGCGGCTGACGACCTGGTAGCCGGACCAGTTCGGCCCGCGGACATCCTCGCTGAGGAATCGCAGCAGGATGCCGTGGCCCTTGCGCTGTTCCCTGGCCTGCTCCCGGACCAGCGGCGTCAGGTCGAACAGCTTCCAGCCCTCGCCCGGCTCGAAGGTGTAATGCGCGAACGGCTCGGGATTGTAGCGGGGCTGCCGATTCCATGAATTCATCTCGTGCCAGTCGTCGATGAGTTCGAAGCCGAGGATCTTGCCGACGGGTGGGTGCGAGGTCGTCTTGCGGGAGTAGAGCGCCAGCACCAAGCGATTCTCGGGGGACGTGACATCATCATCGGGAATCCTGGTCCAGTCGATGAGCATTCGTACCCCGCCTCCGTTGTTCCCCATCGCGAAGTTGTCGACGTGCCCGACGTTCTGCTCGGGCAGGTAGGCGAGGATCATGCAGTCCTTGATCACCGGCAACGTCCGGACGATGGTCCCGTGGACCAGCCTCGCCAGGTCCCTGTCGACCGCGGCACCCGACCCCGCGCCCACAGCTTTCTGACCCGCCTTCCCGCGGGCTTCGCGCGCTTGCTGTGTCGCGGCTGCACCGGCCTCGGGGCCGGCCGGGTGTCGGCGGAACGGGCTGCCCGCGACGGCGGTGAGGCCGAGGCCGATGGCGGCCAGGACGGTCGCAACGGCGTAGGTCTTGAACGTATGAAGCCTCATGGTGGAAAGCACTCCGTGGGCGAGCGCGTGCGCCGTCGACGTGACAGCCACGCCCGTCGCTGAACCTGGGAATCTCGCGAGGTGGAGGGCGTCGCGGGCCAGGGATCGGACGATCGCGTCGGAAAACGGCGAGGCGGTCAGCGTCGAGGCATCCGCGCCGATTTCCAGCGACGCCAGTCCGGGAGCCGGTGCAACCCCTCGCCGCGCCAGCCGGGTGCCCAGGAGCTTCCGCGCCCGGGCGAGCCGGCCGCGGACGGTGGTCTCGGTCAGCCGGAGCCGATTCGCCGCCTGCTCCTGGGTCAGTCCCTCCAGGTAGCAGGCCACGACCGCGTCGCGGTAAGAAACGGGCAGGCGCTCAATCTCCTCGTGGACGATCCGCGCCAGCTCGTCGCGGCCGTCGGCGCTCGGCGGTTCGATGATTGCTTCGGGACGCAGACCCGCGGCCGCGCGGTCGCGATTCAAGCGGCTCGCCGACACCACCCGGGCCTTGCGAGCGGTGCGCGACGCGACGCCGAACAGCCA
The DNA here is from genome assembly GCA_021818605.1 of Planctomycetota bacterium. Classification (GTDB taxonomy): domain Bacteria; phylum Planctomycetota; class Planctomycetia; order Isosphaerales; family Isosphaeraceae; genus JAKAUH01. The sequence continues at coordinate 378 of JAKAUH010000106.1, read as the reverse complement.
GTTGCCCAGCCGCTCGCGCCGGCCGATTGTACGAGCCCGCCGCGCCAGAACGAGGAAGGTCGCCTGGAACGCATCTTCGGCGGCGTGTGAATCGCGGAGGATCGTCCGGCAGACGCGCAGCACCATCGGGCCATGGCGCTCGACGATCGCCTCGAACGCCGATTCGGCCGCGCGGTCGTTTTCGCCTGCGCCCGCGCCGACGGCCGTGAATCGCTCGAGCAGGTCCGCGTCGCTGAATCCGGCCGACGTTCCGGCCTCGAACAGCCGCTCGAGGGTCCGACCGGCGCCGATCCTTCCGCCACTCATCGTGTCGCCCTACCTCACACCTCCGAGCCCGGCCCGATTCGCCTCTCCACAAACGTACTGCCCACGGCAGCA
>JAKAUH010000354.1 GCA_021818605.1 Planctomycetota bacterium | reverse complement strand
CGGTGCCGCCGGCGGCACCGCCGTTGAGGAGACGATGTGCCCCGGCACCGAGAAGGAAATGGTCACCATGTATCACCTCGACGGAAACGACCTGGTCCTGACGCACTACTGCACCCTGGGCAACCAGCCCCGCCTGAAGGCCGAGCCGGGCGACGACGACCGCCGCATCGTCTTCAAGTTCAACGGCGGCACCAACCTCAAGTCCGCCGGCGACCTCCACATCGACCATGCCACCCTGACTCTCGTCGACAAGGACCACTTCCAGGCCCACTGGACCGCCTGCAAGGATGGCGCGGCCTGCCACGACTGCACGATGGACCTGGCCCGGAAGTCGAAGTAAGACCGAGGACGCCGCCCGGAACACCGGCGGAAGACCATCAGCCTTCGATGTCGAGAGACGCCCTGACGAGATGGGACTGGCTCCGGGTCTTCGAGGTGCCTGTCCCCAATTCGTCAGGGCCGACGAGAAAGAGGTTGCCCGTGCCGAAGTTCATGCTTATCCTTCAGAACAGGCCCGGAAGTCGGGACTCGGCCTCGCCCGAGGAGACGCTGCTCAGGATCGAACGCTACCAGGCCTGGGTCGCCGCCATCCGCGCGAGCGGCCGGTACGTCTCCAGCGAGAAGCTCGGCGAGGAGGGCGGAAAGGTTCTGGACGGCCGGAGCGGACGGGTCACCGTCATGGACGGACCCTACATCGAGACAAACGAGGTCGTCGCGGGCTACTTCGTGTTCCGGGCGGCCGACTACCATGAGGCCATCGCGCTCACCCGCGAATGCCCCTTCCTGGAGGAGTTCCAGATCGCCATCCGCCAGACCGACCCCATGGGCTGCGGGGGAGAGTGACGAACGGAAGAGCCGATCCCGCGACGACGCCGAGCATCCGTTCCGCCGCCAGGCGGCGCGGATGCTCGCTCGCTTTCGAAGGAATCGGGGGACAGGTTCGCCTCACGAAACGATGGAGCGTCGTGGAACAATGGGGAGCCCTTGCTGCGCGGCCCGTCGCCCGTTCCCAGGCCAAGGATGAGAGGCATTTTGCTGGAAGCAACGTGCAGCCTGGGCTGGGCAAAACGGCCACCAATCGAGCAACCAGCATCCCCGTAGAGATTCCGGCGCACTCGGATCAGTGCATCCTCGCTCACGTCCACGGCTGGCCCTGTCGGCATCGGGAGACATTTCCCTGAGCGGTCATATCGCGAGTATCGACGAGCCCAGGCCGTCACGACGGGCGCTCATCCGATCCCGACGCATGGGACAATGGCTGGGGCATCACCTCTATCGTCCGCAATCTCCACCTGCTAGCTTTTGTGATCCGCTCATCGACGAGCGATCTTTTCCGGCCCGGAGGAGTATGTGACGTGCACGAGGCCCGCAACCCCGGCTTTCCCGACTCACACCGGATGAGTCTCTTCCATCGGATGCGCGAGGCCACCGGTACGGTGTACGGGGACATCGGGACTTCCGTCCTCTATACGGTCATGGAGATCACCCGCGAGACGATCCGGCTCAAGCATCACGCCGGGGGAGAGGAGCAGGTCAATGCCCTGCTCGAAGGCGGTGGCTCGCTCGTCACGACGCAGGAGGCCCTCGGCGGCCTGAGCCTCGTCTGCTGGGCCCTGATCTTCCTGACAGTCAAGTACGACCTGCTCATCATGAGGGCCGACAATCGCGGCGAGGGAGGCACCTTTGCCCTGTGGGCGCTCCTCAAGGGATACACGGGGCGGATCCTCGGGCTCTCGGTGATCGGCTACCTGGTGGTCGCGGCGGCGGGACTCCTCGCCGCCGACGGCGTCATCACGCCGCCGATCAGCCTGCTCGGGGCCTATGAGCCGCTCGGCGAGCAATGGGCGGTCGCGCTCGCACTCGCCAGCCTCTTCGCGCTCTTCAAGCCCCAGTGGCGGGGCACCAGCCGGGTCGGCGGATTCTTCGGCTGGTTCATGATGCTCGTCTGGTTTCCATGGATCGCTCTGAAGGGCCTTCCCTGGGTCGTCCTGCATCCCGAGGTGTTCCGGGCCCTGGACCCGACCTACGCCTTCACGTTCCTGGCGCAATTCCCGAGCCTCGGCGCGTTCGTGATCCTGGGCGTGGTAGTCCTGGCAATCACCGGTGGCGAGGCGAAATACGCCGACATCGGCCATTTCTCGCGGCGAGGTGAGGGGGAGACCGCGGCCGGCCAGAGCCTCGATCCGGAAGACTCGGGCCGCCGCCCCGTGATGTACTCGTGGTTCTCCCTGGTCCTGCCGTGCCTGCTCTGCAATTACGCGGGCCAGGTCGCCTATCTGCTCGAACGCGGCGTCCCGCCGCGGGCAAACAGCTTCTATGCCCTGACCCCGAGGACGGGCGACCCGACGGTCGACCGCGTCATCCTCGGCGTGGACCTGGTCGTCTCGGCCATCGCGGCCTTCATCGCGTCGCAGGCTCTCGTCACGGGGATGTTCTCGATCGTCAAGCAGGCGATCGCGCTGGGATTCTGCCCACGCTTCGAGGTGAAGTACACCAGCCGAGAGGCGGAGGGCCAGGTGTATATCCCGGCCGTCAACTGGGCCATGTTCCTCGGCTGCGCGACCATCACGCTGGCCTTCCGCACCGCCGGCAACCTCGCCGCCGCGTATGGGATCGCCGTCACCGGGACGATGGGGATCACAACGCTGGCCTTCGGCTACGTGGCGCACTATCGCTGGAAATGGGGGATGGGGAAGGTCCTGGCCGTCTGCGGGCCGATCATGACCGTGGACCTGCTGTTCTTCGTGAGCAACCTCCTGAAGTTCCTGCACGGCGGCTACTTCCCCATGGCCATCGCGACGGTGCTCGTGACGATCATGCTCACCTGGCAATGGGGCCGGGGCGAGCTGGCCAGGGCGTTCTACGCCTTCGGGATCGCGGAGGGAAAGCACGTCTCCTGGCTCGTCGCCCTCCGCGACAAGCTCGACGAGATCCGGGTGTCGGTCGAGGAGAACCTGCCGGGAGCCCGGGCCCTGGTGCAGGGCCGGCGACGGCTGGGCGAGACCGACCGCGCCTGCGTCTTCCTTTGCTCCCGGCCGATCCGCAGCCTCGACGACTACCTCCCGGTGCAACTGCGGGTCTTTCTCAAGAAGTACGGCGTGCTGCCGGCGCACATCACCCTCTTCCACGTCCATCAGGTCGCGGTGGCCGAGGCCCGCGGGGGCGCCGATTTCGAGGTGGTCAACCTGGGGCGCAACATCGTGGCCGTCTCCGGGACCTACGGCTACATGGAGCGGCCCGACATCCGCGGCGGCCTTCGCGAACTCCAGCGTCGAGGAGAGATCGATATCCCGTCGGATCGCTGGATCATCATGGTCGGTGAGGAGGACATCATCATCGGCGACGATGTCCCGACCTTGCATCGGCTGCGGCTGCAACTGTTCCGGCTCATCCTTCGCCTCTCCACGCCGGCGCACCGGTTCTTCGGCCTCTCCTACGACGCCGGGGTATCGAAGGAATTGATCCCGGTGGATTTCAGCCGCGAGGCGGTCCGGGTGGCTCTGCCCGAGTTGGAGATCGTCGAGCCCCCCGGCGAATCGACCGGGTCATGAGTCCCACCGGTGGGCGCCCGGCTCGCGAGCAAATCCCGGGGAGGCGAGGAATCATGACACGAAATGCCTCGCTGCGGCTTCCTCGCCGAGCGGGCCGGCCGGGCGTTCAAGCCGTCGCGGTGCGAGCCGGCCCACGGCTTCCCGGTGCTCGCCGTGCGACCGGCTCTCCCGCACCCGTCAGGGCGATGGGGCGGGCCGGCCGCCGGCAAATTCCGCGAGCGTCTGGCGCTGGGCCTCGGGCGGCGAGCTGGCGCGGACGCTGCCGCCGATCTCGTTGACGACGTGGGTGATCTCGCTGCCGGCCCGGCCGTCGAGCCAGATGGTCGTGAGGTGGTGGAGCTTCACCCCCGGGGCTGACGGAACCTCGATGGCGCTCCGGGCCTTCGCGGGCACGTCGCGGAAGTAGCAGTACACGCCGATCCCCCAGGCCTCGTGGCGGGTTACCGAGTCGGCGACCTTGTACGAGGCGAAGCCCGGCATCGTGCCGCTCATCCAGGAGGACTGGTCGGGGATGTCGTAGGGCATCTCGGACTGGTACATGTAGACGCGGCCGCCCTCGCCATTCCACACAGTCTGGTAACCCTCGTGGTGCTCGTTGAACAGGCCGTAGATCGTCACGTCGTCGCCGTTGACCACCAGGCCGTTTTGGGTCGGGTTGACGTCCCACCCGACGCCCTTGCCGTGATCGGCCCGCCAGATCCAGACCTGATCGGCGACGACGTGGCGGCTGTTGATCGCCAGGCCCACATCGTTGCGGCCCGGGGCCGGCCCGCCGGTGCGCACCGTCAGGTCGTAGAGGAACGTGGGGTTCGCGGCGTGATCCGCCCGGGCACCCGGCCGGCCGAACTCGACGAGCGTGGGCGACCGCGCCGGTCCGGCGTCGACGATCAGCCCAGCGATCGTCACGCCGTCCACGTCGGCCACAGTGATCGCCGACCGGCCGCTCGTCGGCATGAGCGACGGGACGCCCAGCCCCAGAAGGATCGTACCGGGCCGGGTGACTCGTAGCGAGTCCTTGAGCTTGTAGATACCCGGCGTGAACAGGACGTGCTTGCCCCCGGCCAGCGCGGCGTTGATGCGGTCGGCGTTCGCAGATTCGGGCCGGGCGACGTGGAACCGGTCGAGGGGAATGGTCTCGCCCGGTGTGAACCCCTTGGCCCAGCTCGGCCCCCTCGCGTTTCTCTGGAGAGCCGGGACGAAGACGCCGAACCGGCCGGAGTCGTCGACAATGAGATAGGGCTTCTCGCGGATGACGGGCGTCCGTTCCACGACGGTATACGCCGGGTTCGGGAACATCCCGGCTGGCTCGTTCGTGCAGCCCACGAACACCATGTTCCAGACCGCGTTCTGCCAGCCGCCCCAGGTACTGTTGCGCGCGAGCCACTGCTGCTGCGAGGCGGGCACGACCTTGCCGTCCACGATCGAGTCGGCCAGGAAGCCGCCGCTGGCGTAGCCGACGTTCCCTTTCGGGCCCCAGTCGAACAACTGGAGCTCGCCCTTCACGTGCAGCCGGCGCAGGGGAGCGGCCTGGGAGATCGCGATCCGGGTGACGCCCGGGATGGTCTCGTACGGCACCCTGGCCGTCGGCGTCACCGCGAAGTTCTCCAGCGTCCGCCAGAAGTTGTTCAGCGCATGGCCGTTGGGATCCCACTTGGCGTTGACGGTCACGTTCCCGTTGATCTGCACCTCGTCGGGGCTGCGTCCCAGCCCGGCGACTTGCGTGTAGAAGCCGACCTTGAACGCGAGGTCGTACTTGCCCGGCTTGAACAGCAGTGCGAACCGCTCGGGGCCGAACTGGTCGGCCTCCATCTTCTTGAAGATCTCCGAGGCGACACGTCCGATCTCGGCGGCGGGCATGCCCGCGTCGAAGACAT
>JAKAUH010000036.1 GCA_021818605.1 Planctomycetota bacterium | reverse complement strand
CGACGAGGGGGCAAGGGAGTGCATGGTCGATCAGGGAGAATACATGGACGTAAACGCCGCCGATCCCCTTTTGCCCTCGAACGTACGCGAGTTGCTCGAGCTCGGCAGCGAGGGGATCCTGCAGGCCCGCGCGGCACTCTCCAGGGGGATCGTGCGTCATGATCCGGCGGACGTCCGCCTGCTGGCCCCGGTTCCCGACCCGCGCAAGGTCATCTGCGTGGGGCTGAACTACAAGGACCACGCCGCCGAGAGCGGCGTGCCGGCGCCCGATGAGCCCGTGCTCTTCAGCAAGTTCCCCTCCGCCCTCATCGGTCACGGCGAGTCGATTGTCCTGCCCGCCGTCTCCAAGGAGGTCGACTACGAGGCCGAACTCGTCGTTGTCATTGGCCGCCGGGGGCACCACATCCCCCGCAGCCGGGCATTCGAATACGTCGGCGGTTACGCCGTGGGGCACGACGTGTCGGCCCGCGACTGGCAGATGAACAAGCCGGGCAAGCAATGGATGGCCGGCAAGACGTTCGACACCTTCGCACCCGTCGGGCCTGAGCTTGTCACTCCCGACGAGGTCGGCGACCCCCACAACCTGGGCATCCGCCTGCGGCTGAACGGACAGACGATGCAGGACTCGAGCACCAGCCAGCTCATCTTCCGCGTGGACGTCCTGATCGAGTACATGTCGAAGGTCTTCACTCTCGAGCCGGGCGACCTGATCTTCACCGGTACGCCGCCGGGCGTCGGCATGGCGCGCAAGCCGCCCGTCTGGCTCAAGCCCGGCGACGTCGTCGAGGTCGAGATCGACCGGGTTGGGACGCTTCGCAATCCAGTCGTCGCCGAAACTGGCGTGTGAGCCGCCCGGCGCGAGCCAGTCCACCGCCGTCCCGACGCCTTTACATCGGGTGAAACGTCTGCTAGACTCGCTCATGCAGGCATGTGTAGCAGGAACGGGATCGAACGGCGCGAGGAGTCGAGTAGCGGGGACGATGCCGATGAGCTCGCAGGCCACGGTCCTGTCGGTCGAGGCGCTGAAGGCGTTCCAGGGGGCCCTGGCGCTCTACAGCGAGGACACGCTGGCGGCGCTCGGCGCGGTGGATGCCGAGGTCCGGCGCACCGTGCTCTGGCTCGAGCAGAACCGGCCGGCCTACTGGCACGAGCAGATCAAGCGGCGCCGCGAGGAAGTCTCGATGGCGAAGGCCGAGGTCTTCCGCCGTAAGCTGCAGAAGCGGCCCGACTACACGCCGGCCATGAGCGAGCAGGTTGAGAACCTGCGCAAGGCCGAGGCAAACCTTCAGGACGCCGAGAAGCGCCTGACGCTGGTGCGCAAGTGGCAGCCGCGGTTCCAGCACGCGATGCTCGAATACCGCGCCACCGTGCAGCGGCTCAAGGATCTGGCGGCGACCGAGATCCCGAACGCCGCGCTCCTGCTCGGCCGGATCATCGAGTCGATCGAGGCGTACCTGGCGGTCCAGCCGCCGTCGGGCACCGGTCTCGGCGACGAGCCAGGTTCGGGACGGGCATCACCCGAGATGGAGGCGATCGCCAGCCGGGCGATCGCCGAGGACATCGAACGCCTCGCGGCCGCCGAGCAGGCCCGCGCCTCGGCGCGCGAGGAGGCGGCAGATGGCCTCGCGACGGTTCCGGCTGAGACCCCGGACGAATCGACCGACGAGAACGATCCCTCCCATCCCGCCTGATCCCGCCCCCGCGCCGATGACGGCGCGGCTGAGGCCTGTTCCGCCGGAGGTCACGATCATGCCCAACGCCAAGGCTCTCGCCGGAGCGACCCGCCTGGGCCAGTCGTTCCGCCAGCTTCGCGACCAGTGGCTCGCCACCGAGGCCACCTGGAGTGACGAGGTCCGCCAGCGATTCGAGGATCGCTACCTCGCACCGATCGAGTCGGCCCTCGATTCCGCCACCCTCGGCATCCAGAAGATGGCCGAAGTCCTCGACCAGGTCCGCCGCGACTGTTCCGACCGGAGCGAGCTATTGTGAGCATCACGACGTCCCTGCCCGAGGTGTCCACGCCCGGAGTCAACGGCCCCACCCCACCCGACCCCGAGCCCGAGATCCTCGTCCGCGAGCGAGCCGCGCTGCGCTCGATCCTCGAGCTGGTGGCCGAGCGCTCGACCGCCGAGGCCGAGGTCGAGTCGACCCGGGCCCGGTCGGATACGACCGCCGATTCCGAGTACGACCGAGCGCGCCGGGCTCTCCAGGAGAAGGTCGAGACCCTCGATCGCGAGGCGCGCACGGCCGACGAGCAGCGGCGCCGCGGGATCGTCGAGACCGCCATGCGAGGCGAGGCCGATGCCAAGCAGGACTTCGCCACCGGCAGCCGTCGAATCGCCCAGGAATTCGACAAGGCGCGCGACGCGGCGCGCCAGGAACTCGCCCGCGCCCGGTCCGAGGCCGCCGGCGCGTTCGACGCCGCGCAGATCCGAGCGTCGCGCGAACACGCGCGGGCCCTGAAGCCGATCGCCGACCTCGAGGCACTGGCCGAGTCCCATCGCGCTCGCCTGGCGGCCCTGGCCGCCGATCACGTCAAGCTCAAGCTTCCCTCCGAGCTGCCGCCGAGCGAGGAGGATTTCGGCAAGTTCGAGGACCCCGCCGAGGAGCTGTTCAACCGGCTCTCGCGGATGGAAACTCCACTGAAACTGCTCGAGGGGCTCGTCATCCCCAAGCTGATGATCGGCGGCCGGGAGATCTGGGTTCACCTGATCGTCGTCGGCGGAGCGGTGGGTCTGATGGTGATGGCCGTCGGCGGCACAACCGGGCTGGGTGTCGGCGTCGCGGTCGGCGCCGCGCTCACGGTGGGGCTGCGGATCTGGCTGGCGCAGACGGCCAGGAACCAGCTCGAACGGCTCTATCTGCCGCTGATGCACGCTCTGGCCGACGCCGACAACCTCGCAAGGTTCTGCCGCGGCCAGGTCGATGCGAGGCTCTCCGATGCGCGTTCGGCGAACAAGGCGCAGCGGGACGAGGAGCTGAAGCGTGCCGAGGCCAATCACGCCCGCGCCATTACTACCTCCGAGGCCCGTCGCGACGAGCGGCTCCGCAAAATCAACGAGGTCTACGCGCACCGGATCACGGAGGTCCAGACCGAGCAGCAGCGCTCGCTCCGCGACGCCATCGACGCGCACGACAAGCTCATGGCCGACCTGAAGGCCCAGGCCGAGGCCAAGTCCGTCAAGCTCGACGAAAAGTACCGAACGCTGAAGGAGCAGATCCGCGAGCGCCACGAGTCGGCCTGGAAGGCGATGGCCGACGCCTGGCACGAGGGCATTCGCCAGGCCACGCTCGAGGTCGACTGGGTCGACCAGCAATCCGCAGGCTTCGGCCCGCGCTGGGATGATCCCGTCTGGTCGTCCCGACCATTACCCAGCGTGCTGCCGCCGGTCCTGCGCCTCGGCGAGATCGCCGTCGACCTGCACGACCTGCCGGGCGGAATCTCGCCGGATCCGCGGCTCATGGAGGGCGTGCTGACGCGTTACATTCTGCCCGCGCTCCGGCCGTTCCCGGCGCGGGCAAACCTCTTGATCGAGCACCCGCCCGAGGGCCGCGCGTCGGCCCTCAACCTGCTCCAGTCGTCGATGTTCCGGATGCTCACCAGCCTGCCGCCGGGGATGGTCCGGTTCACGATCATCGACCCGGTCGGGATCGGCCGCGGGTTCGGGGCGTTCATGCACCTCGCCGACTTCGACCCGGCGATGGTCGGACAGCAGGTGTGGACCGATCCCCGCCAGATCGAGGAACGCCTGGCCGACCTGGCGGTTCACATGGAGCAAGTCACCCAGAAGTACCTGCGAAACGAGTACGCGACACTCGAGGAATACAACGCGGTGGCCGGCGAGGTCGCCGAGCCGTATCGCGTTATCGTGATCGCCGACTTCCCGACACGCATCGATGAGAAGGCCGCGGCGCGGCTGGCGGCGATCGCCGCGGGCGGACGTCCTTGCGGGGTCCTCATGCTCGTCGCGGCCGACACGAGCAAGCCCATGCCGGCCGATTTTTCGCTGGATGAGCTGCGGCCGTACTGCGAGCGCATCAACTGGGAGAACTCACGTCTTGCGTGGCCCGATCCCGAATTCGGCCGCCACCCGCTTACGTTCGACGAGCCCCCGCCAGCCGAGTTCGCCACGAGGGAGATTCAGCGCGTGGGCGCCGCGGCCCGGGACGCGCGGCGGGTCGAGGTTCCCTTCGAGTTCATCGCGCCGCAGGAAAGCCAGTGGTGGACCTGCGACAGCCGGTCGGGCATCGACATCCCGCTGGGCAAGGCGGGCGCGACCCGCCGGCAGCACCTGGCGCTGGGGCAGGGCACCTCGCAGCATGTCCTGCTCGCCGGGCGCACGGGCTCGGGCAAGTCGACCCTGATGCACGCCCTGATCACCAACATCGCGCTGTCCTATAGCCCCGACGAAATCGATCTTTACCTGATCGACTTCAAGAAGGGCGTCGAGTTCAAGGTCTACGCGACTCATGAGCTGCCGCACGCCAGCGTCGTGGCAATCGAGAGCGAGCGCGAGTTCGGCCTCAGCGTACTCCAGCGGCTCGACGCCGAGCTGCGCGTGCGGGCGGATAAGTTCCGCGAGGCCGGCGTGCAGGACATCCAGGGCTATCGCAACGCGGCTGGCTCGGCCCCGCTGCCGCGCGTCCTGCTTGTGGTCGACGAGTTCCAGGAGTTCTTCGTCGAGGAGGACAAGCTGGCGCAGGATGCCGCGCTCTGGCTCGACCGCCTGGTCCGCCAGGGCCGGGCCTTCGGCATCCACGTGCTGCTCGGCTCGCAGAGCCTCAGCGGCGCCTTCAGCCTGGCGCGGAGCACCCTCGGCCAGATGGCCGTTCGCATCGCGCTCCAGTGCAGCGAGACCGACGCCCACCTGATCCTCAGCGAGAACAATGTCGCGCCCAAGATGCTCTCGCGCCCCGGCGAGGCCATCTACAACGACGCCAACGGCGCGCCCGAGGGCAACCACTTCTTCCAGGTCGTCTGGCTCTCGGACGAGAAGCGCGAGTCGTATCTCGAGCAGATCCACCAGCTCGCGCGGATGCGTCGCCCGGTGCTGGCGCGCACGCCCATCGTCTTCGAAGGAGACGCCGCGGCCGAGCTGGCGCTGAACCTGCTGCTGCGCGAGCAGCTCGAGCGATCCGAGTGGCCGGCGCCGCCGAGGTCGGTCCAGGCATGGCTCGGCGACGCGGTTGCCATCAAGGACCCCACCTCGGCGCTCTTCCGCCGCCTGGGCGGGAACAACCTGCTGGTCGTCGGCCAGAACGAGGAGGCCGCGCTGGGGGTCTCGGCGGCGATTTTGGTGGGACTCGCCGCCCAGTATCCGCCCGCGACCGAACCATCCCGTCGCATGGGTGCCCGCTTCTTCGTCCTCGACGGGACCCCCGAGGATCATCCCCAGGTCGGCGAGCTGGCCCGGGTTGCCGGCCATC
>JAKAUH010000093.1 GCA_021818605.1 Planctomycetota bacterium | reverse complement strand
CAGGCACCTCGGAGACCTGGCGCCAGTCCCGCTTTCGTCGGAGCGTGTTACGGCGAGGGGCCGGACTCGGAGGCGGTCGGCGCGTCCGGGACGGCCGGCTGGACTCGCGGATCATCTTCCAGCACGCGCGGCCTCCTGGGCAAGATCACGGTCACCCGCGTCCCCCCTGCCAGCACGCTCTCGGCGAAGATCCGGCCGCCGTGCATGTCCACGAACTGCTTGGCGATGCACAGGCCCAGGCCCAGGCCGCGCTTGCAGAAACCGAAATCCCCGGATGAGTGCCGGCTGGGGTCGAACTGGGTGAAGAAAGGCTGGAACAGGTGCGCGAGGGCCTGCGGCTCCACGCCGATCCCGCGGTCCTCGACGGTGATCTCGGCCTCATTCGCCGCCGTGACCCGGGCCGCCAGGTCGATCCGCCCCCCGTCGGGCGTGAACTTGATCGCGTTGGTCAGGAGGTTGATCAGCACAGCGCAGATCTTGTCCGCATCCAGTTCAAAGGTCCCCAGGTCATCCGCCACCTTCAGCTCCAGCTCCAGGCTCCGGGCCTTGACAAAGGGGCGGACCTGATCGACGACCCGGCCGATCAGCTCGCGGAGTTCGACCGGCTGCCGTTCGAGCGTTTTGCGGAAATCCTCGGCGCGGAGCAGGGTCAGCAAGCTGGTGACCAGCCGCGCGAGCTGCCGCCCGCTCGAGGTGATCTGCCGGAGAATCTCCTCCTCCTGATCCGACCGATTTGGGTTCGACAGCCGGAGCAACTCGGTGAGCCCGAGCACCAGCGTGATCGGCGTGTTGAACTCGTGGCTGGCCACCTCGATGAACGCCGTCTTGAGCTTCCCGGCGCGCGCCAGGTCGTCGTTGGCCTGGGTGAGCCGCCCATTGGTCTCCTGGAGCTCGGCGATCAGCCGGCGGCGCTCGGCCAGTAGCTCGTGCTGCTCGATCCCCTGCCGGATAACTCCCTCGAGCTCGGCGCTATCCCAGGGCTTGAGGATGTAGCGGAAGATGTGCCCCTGGTTGACGGCGTTAATGACGGCCTGGATGTCGGCGTAGCCGGTGAACAGCATCCGGATCGTGTCGGGCTTGAGCTCGCGGGCGTGCCGCAACAGCACGTCGCCGGACATGCCGGGCATCCTCTGGTCCGAGAGGATCACCTCGACGTCATTCTCGCGCAGGAGCCGGATCGCTTCAACGCCGGTCGGGCTGGTGAGGACGCGGTACGTCCGGTGGAACTGGTGGCGCAGGCTCTCCAGGACGTCCACCTCGTCGTCGACGATCAGGAGCGTCTGCCGTTTTCGCTCCGTTCCATTGCCTCGTGTCGACTGCAACAAGGTCGGATCTCCCACCCGATAGGGCTCGACCGGCTTCTTCGGCTTCGCGGCGGACCGGACGAGATGGCGCCCTGGGAATCCTACATCCGACGGGCCGGAGGGCGGTGATCGCCGGTCTCCGCATCCTGGTGGCCTCGCACTTCTCGACGGCGGTCGACGGCTCCGGTCGATCGCGATGAGCCGTCCCGCGCTGCCGGTCCGGCTCGTGTCCCACCTTTTCATCTTACCGCCGAGCCGGCCGGTCCGCCTGGGGCCAGACTCCCGGGATGAGGAGCCGACCGTTGGTTGGCTGGCCCCGCCCGCACCCCACCCAGGTCCGCCGCCCGCCGTGATTCGTTCAGGTCCGGAGCTGCCGGACCTCGGCTTCGAGGGTGGAAACCCGCTGCTTGAGGCTGCTCACCTCGTCCAGCAGGTTCTCCCGCTCGACGGCCAGCGTCTCGAGGTTGTCGTACTCGAGCGCCGCCTGGCGGACCGCCGAGAGAAGCTCCTCCGGATGCCACGGCTTCTTCAGGAACTGAAAGATGTGCCCCTGGTTGATCGCCGTGATGATCGATTCCAGGTCGGCGAAACCGGTGAACAGCATCCGGATCGCATGCGGATGCCGCGCCTTCAGCCGGGTCAGCATCTCAATGCCCGTGATCTGCGGCATCCGTTGGTCGGACATCACGATATGCACTTCCTCTTCCTGCATGATCCGGTAGCCCTCCTCGGCGCTGTGCGCCTTGAGGACACGGAACTCGCGGCGCAGAAGGTCGTGCACCGAATCGCATACATCCGGCTCGTCATCCACGATCAGGACGCAGTGACGGGAAATTGGCATATCCTGGTTCGCTCCGCATCAATTCGCACCGACCCTCGTCGTTCCCGGAGGCCAGACCACGCGGGGGACTCGCACGATGCCCCGCGATAGCCCCGAGGCGCGCCTCGCGGCGGGCCGGAATGACGAAGCACCCCGTCCCATGCCAGGTTATGATATCCCAGGTCGATCCCGGATTGGAGCACCCACTGCCGGCGAAAGTCCCGGTCCGCACGGATCCGGTCAATCCTGCCACGCTTTCACCGCTGCCTCGCCGGGACCCGGTTGGTATAGTGGGAACCTGCCATCGGGCGACCGGATTGGACAATCGTCGCTCTCAACGACCGCCGAGCCGCGCCACGACTCCTCGAGATCGAATCGAACCGAAGTATGCCTGCCTTCACGCACCACATCTTCGTTTGCGGAAACATCCGGCCACCGGGGCACAAACGAGGCTGCTGTGATCCCGGGAGCCAGCAGACGCTGCGCGAGGCGTTCAAGCGCGAGCTGAAGCGCGCCGGGTTCGGGCCCCTCGCGCGGGCCAATCACTCCGGCTGCCTGGAGCAGTGCGAGCACGGCCCGACGGTCGTGATCTATCCCCAGGGAATCTGGTATGGGCGGGTCCAGGTCGAGGACGTGCCTCGGATTGTCGATCGGACGATCCTGGGCGGCGAGATCATCAACGACCTGCTGATCGCGGACGAATGCCTGAACAATCCTGACTGCCCGCATCGCCGCAAGTCCGCGCCGGAGGGCCAGGATGAGGCTTGAAGTGGTGGAATCGGTGGCCGACGTCCGGCGCGCGGTCGCGGAGGCCCGCGCGGGCGGCCGGGTCGTGGGGCTCGTCCCCACGATGGGTGCACTGCACGCAGGGCATATCCGGTTGATCGAGCGCTGTCGCGACGAGGCGGGCTGGGTCGCGGTCTCGATTTTCGTGAATCCCACGCAATTCGGGCCGAACGAGGACCTCACTCGCTATCCCAGGACCCTCGACGACGATCTGGCCCGGTGCCGCGATGCCGGCGTCGACCTGGTCTGGGCCCCGACGCCCTCGACCGTCTACCCGAGCGGGCCGAATTCGACGTGGGTTGAGGTCCCGGTGCTGTCCGACATCCTCGAGGGGGCCAGCCGGCCGGGGCACTTCCGGGGCGTCGCCACCGTCGTCCTGAAGCTCTTCGAGGTCGTCCGGCCCGACCTGGCGGTCTTCGGCCAGAAGGACTACCAGCAGCAGCTTGTGATCCGCCGGATGGTCGCTGACCTGCACATCCCGGTGCGGATCGTCACCGAGCCGACCGTCCGCGAGCCGGACGGCCTGGCCCTGAGCAGTCGGAACCGTTATCTGAGTCCGGACGAGCGCGGCTCCGCCACGATCCTCCACGGAGCGCTCGCGCGGGCGAGAGACGCGGTGCGCGGCGGCGAGACCTCCGCCAACCGGGTTCGACAGATCTTGCGGAATACCATAGAATCCACAGGGTCGGTGCGGCTGGACTATGCCGAGGTCGCCGATGCCGACACGCTCGAATCGCTCGAACGCCTGGACCCGCACACCCGGGCCGTGGCCCTCGTCGCCGCCAGGGTGGGCTCGACCCGCCTGATCGACAACCTGTCCCTCACCGATTGAGCGGCCCGACGGCCGCACGATGGACATCGGTCGGTGCGGTCCAGGGGCAGAGCACCGCGCGGCAGGTCTCGAATCGGACCAAGAGGATATCCGTCGCATGGCGCCCATCCTGTTCCGGATCCCGCTGAATCTTCCATACTTCGGGCACGTCGCACTGCCGATCTACGGCTTCGGCATGATGCTCGTCCTGGCCTTCATCTTCTCGCCCTGGTTGGCGTGGTGGCGCGCCCGCAAGGAGGGACTCGACGGCGACGTGATCCTGGACATGGGCTTCTGGGTCTTTGTGGCCGGCCTGGTCGGCGCCCGCACATTCTATTGCATCGAATACTGGGGGCGCGATATCCACAGCCTCCTCGACGCCATCCAGTACTGGAAGGGCGGCATCGTGTATTACGGCGGGATCGTCGGCGGCACCATCGGGTTCTTCGTCTACCGGTGGTTCTACCCATTCCCCTTGCGGCCCTACCTCGACGCTCTGGCTCCCTCGATCGCCGTGGGCACGTTCTTCGGGCGACTGGGGTGCTTCCTGAACGGGTGCTGCTACGGCGACCAGTGCACGCTCCCCTGGGCTGTCAGCTTCCCCGCGAAATCGGCGGCGTGGTGGCACCAGTTCAACTCCGGGCTGATTGCCGAGGGAGCCAGAGTTTCCCTGCCTGTTCATCCTACGCAACTTTACTCGGCCATCGACGCTCTGGTACTCCTTGTTCTGCTGAGTGCCTTTTACCCGATGCGGCGGCGTGATGGCGAAGTGATGGGCGTGCTGATGCTGGCCTACCCGATCACCCGTTTCCTGATCGAGTACATCCGCAACGACGAGGGGGCGTTCTACGCGGGGCTGACGATCTCGCAGAACATCAGCATCGGCCTGTTCCTGGCCGGGATGGCGTACTGGGCGTGGGTGTTAAGCACGCCCCGCGGGATCTTGAAACCCGATTCGGCGAAGTCCTCGCCCGGTCGGGCCGAACTGGCGGGCGCGCGGTCCTGAGACTATGTCTTGGACGGCGTCAGCCCTCCGTCCTTCGGGGGCGACGTTCACCGGACAGCGGGCTGACGCCTCCGCTCACCTCATTCGGGCGAGACTCTCAGCGTACAACTCGCGACCGAGGTTGGGATTCAAGGGGATGATCTTGCCGAGGCGGGCCCCGCTCAATCGTCGCGAAGGAGCCGCGACACTCTCGGGTCGGCGAACGGGACAAATCGCCGGACACTTTTCTCAGCCAAACCACGGCCGTAGTCCGCGGTCAATCCCCTTAATGGCGCCCCCTTTTCACCGGCCGGCGGTCGGATCGCGGGCCGGGAGCCGGGTGCGCCCGGTCTCGCCGAGGTTCAGCAGCGTTCGCTGCCACGGTCCGACCCCTTTTCGGGCCACTGACCGACCGTCCCGAACCGATCACGCGGCGCCCACGGTCGGGCGTGAGGGGCAAACATGAAGCAACACGACTTTCGCGAGCAGGGAGTGACGATGGCTCAGCCAAGGGTGATCGATCGATCACGATAGAGTTCAACCGGCTCTACAATAGCGACCCATGCGCCAGCCGCTGCCCTACGCGGTCAACCGCGGCCAGGAAGTGAGCCACCTTCGCGGCCAGAATTGAGCCACCGCGGTGGTTGCCAAGTGGGATCCTCGTGCAACCCTCACGGATCTCCTGGCGATCTCCCCGACCCTTCTGGCTGCGACGACCAGCGCC
>JAKAUH010000253.1 GCA_021818605.1 Planctomycetota bacterium | reverse complement strand
GAAGGAGGTTTACGACCTGATCGGCCACACGGAGGCAAGCGACCCGCCGACGGCCAGGAAGCTGCAAGACCTGGCGTACTCGGTCGACAGGAACCTGTGGCAGTTACGGGCCCACGTGCAAAGGCCGAGTTCGCGCCGCGGAAATCTACCCTGGATGCGGTATCAGGGAGGCGAAGCCTCGGGCCCCTGAGCATCGTCCTTCAAACGATTGGGCTCTGACAACCGAGGTTCGCGTCAGTCCGCACCGGGAAAGAAAGGGAGGTGCCGCAACAGTAGACTTTCCCATCAATCAACGCCCCGCATCCGACGCCCGCAGCTCTGCCGAGCCGGGTGCCACGCAACGACCTCACTGGCGTGCCCCTCATGCGAGGGGCTGGAATTCTCAACGTCCTGGATCGAGGTACGCATCTCATGAAGAAAGCAAGGGCCATCGCTGCCCCGCTGCTGGGCCTTGTCGGCATCCTCGCCGGCGCCGGGCTGCTCTCGCAGAACTCCGTATACGCGCAGGGCGTCGGCATTGGCGGGCCGCTCCCTCCGGTGCCGATCGAGCCGAACCTCGTCAAGCTCGAACCCATCGAACAGCTCGGGAAACACCTGATCTTCGACACCACTATGTCGAATCCCCCGGGTTACGCCTGTGTGCAGTGCCACGCCTACACCGCGGGCTTCACCTCGGGGCTTGAACCGATCGTCAACATCATCGATGGTGTGCCTCCCGGGGTCGTGCCCGGCCGGTGGGACAATCGCAAGGCCTACACCTATGGCTACGCCGCGTTCAGCCCGCAGGGCCCGTACTACGACAGCACGCTGGCGGTCTGGATCGGCGGGAATTTCTGGGACGGCCGCGCCTTTGACACCGCCATGCAGGCACAGGGGCCTCCCATCAACCCCAACGAGATGAACAATACACCGGTGGGAAGTCCTCCCTTCGACCAGTATCCTCCGCTCCTCATCAAGAAGATCCAGAACCGGCCGTATTCCTATCTGTTCAAGCAGATCTTCGGCCCGGACGTCTTCACCAAGTACACGCCACTGCAGCTCTACGACATCTGGGGCGAGGCGATCGCGGCGTACGAGGCGACGGGCGAGGTCTGTCAGTTCAGCTCGAAGTACGATGCCTCCAAATATGGGGTGCCGGCGCGGAATCTCTACAAGCTCTCCGCCTCCGAGGAGCGGGGAAGAATCCTCTACGGAGTCGGCCCAAATCCGAAGAACAACCGGAACTTCGGCAAGGCCCAGTGCTTCCAGTGCCACTCGTCGGCGGCCAATCCCGCCATCGGGCTCGAGACGGATGGCAAGGAGACGTTCACGATGTACTGCTTCGCCAACATCGGAGTCCCGAAGAATCCCAACAATCCCTATTACGCGATGACCAACCCCGCTACCAATCCAACCGGGTACAACCCACTCGGAAGGAAGTGGATCGACTACGGCCTCGGTGCGAATCCCACTGGTTCGCTCGACGGGACCAGGTTTTACAACAAGAAGCCGGGCGACATCCCTCGATTCCGCGGTCTTTTTCTGACTCCCACGACGCGGAATGCCGACCTGCGGCCGCGCCCGACGTTCGTCAAGTCGTACTTCCATAACGGTTGGTCCAAGAGCCTCCAGGAAGTTGTTCACTGGTACAACACTCGGAACATCGCCGTGGACCCCAACACCGGCCGCAAGGTCGCCTTCGACCTCCGCGAGGGTCCGCCGACGGGCTATGACCGGCTCTGGCCGGCCCCGGAGGTGCTCGAGAATGTCCAGAACGTCATCGGCTACACTGCCGCCGAGGCAGCCGCGAAGGGCACGAGCGGCGTGACCGCGGAGAACGGCCAGGTGGGCAACCTCGGCTTGACCGCCTCCGAGGAGGCTGACCTCGTCAACTTCCTCAAGATCCTCAGTGACGGCTACACCAGCCCTAATCCCGCCTACGGCGGCGAATGAGGTCCCGTCGCCTCGAAGCCACACTGAACCGGGACGCTGGACGGACTCAGCGTCCCGGCCACTCGAAGGAGCCACCCGTGAACCGACCCCATCGTCCTCCGCATCGGAGAAGACGTATGTTCGGAATCACCACGAGATCCTGCAGCCCTCCAGCCCCGAGCATGCGCCCGGAACTCGACCGGATCATCCTGTGCCCGCGTACCGACGGAGCGAGCTCGGAAGACCTCGAGTTACGACCGAGCGCGACAATCCGAGGGATCTGTCGACCCGCCGGTGATCGGTCCCGCGTGTTGAACCTCTTCAAGCCGATGTCCCGACCGTCCGATAAGGCCGACATTCCTCGGGCTCGCCGCCTCCTCACCACGGACCTGACCCACGTCGCGCACCCCAGTTTTGACGACCCGACATCCCGCGAGGCAATCCTCGCCCTCGCAATCGGTTTCGAAGACCGCGAGCGGGTCCGGATTGCCGCGTGCGCCGATCCCGGCGAGAATCCCGGCCTTGAAGATCGGTTCCCAAATCGCGAGCGCGAGGCTCACGCCTTCCGCAAACTGAACTACCTGAAGTTCCTGGCATGCCGGATCCGTGACGGAATCGATCCGGATTCCCCGGACCCGGGCGATCTGGACGAGATCGAACGCCTGCAAGCCGCGGCCCTGCGGCTGAAGAACCGGATCGTCGAGACCCACCTTCCGCTGGCCATCTCGGTCGCCCAGAAGCGCTTCCGGCCCGGTTACGACCGGTCGGACCGCATCAGCGATGCCGTACTGACCTTGATCCGCGCCGTGGATCGCTTCGACTACGCCCGTGGCCACCGATTCAACACCTACGCCACCTGGGCCATCATCAACGAGTTAGCACGATGCGACCGCCATCTGCGGCGTTGTCGCCTCTCCGCCCTTGCATTTCTTCAGGATCAACCCGCAACCCACGAGTCCGACGGCGAGCGATACGAGCAAGAAGAGGCCCAGGACGTGTGCCGGGCGGCCGTCGATCGACTCCTCGGCCGGCTGGACTGGCGCGAGCGGCGCATCCTCGAATTCCGCCACGGGATCGGCGGCATTCCGGAGCAGTCCCTCAAACAGATCGGCCGCGACCTGGGCATCAGCAAGGAACGCGTGCGACAGATCGAGCAGCGCGCTCATGCCAAGCTCCGAAGCCTGGTGCGTCGGAAGGACGTCGAGATTCCTGGCACCTAGATCACGGAGGACTGAACCATCATGAGCCAGCCCAGTCCGACGACCGATCCACTACGGCGCCGTGACGCCGCCGCCCTGATCCGCCAGCTCGGGAGCCGCACCGAGGCCACCCTGCGGCGCGAGCTCGAACGCTTTTTCGCCGCTCGCCCCGAGCTGTCACAGGCCGACCGCGCCGCGATCGTACGAGCCATCTCGCGGTTCCGGAACCAGCTCCTCCACCAGCCGCGGAGCACCCTTCTCGCCGCCGTGTCCGCTGCGGATCCCGCGGGCGTGCATCCCCTGCTCGACGCCGTCCGGCGCCTCTTCGGGCTGGCTGACGCGTCGCATTCCAATCGGGCCGAACCGCGAGCGAGCGGGGTTAGCGCGAGGAAAGCATCAGCGAACTCGCCTGCTTGACGATCGGTATCCCGTTGACGAACAAGGACCGATGATGATGTCCACGAGCCCCCTCGCGCGCACTCGCCGCCGCGGCTTTGTCCTGCTGCTGGTCCTGGCGGTCCTCGCCCTGCTGGCCCTGATCGGGGTTACCTTCGCCACCCTTGGAGCCCAGGGCAAGATCAACGCCCGGAACTTCGCGCACTCGGTCCTCACCCCCCAGCCCGACGAGCTGATGGACTTCGCCCTGATGCAGTTGATCGCCGACACCAGCGACGTCCGCTCGGCCCTCCGCGGCCACAGTCTGGCCCGCGACATGTTCGGCAATGACGCCCGCAACAACGGTTACCTCGCCGCCAATCCATCGACCGGCGCTCCTCTCACCATTACCAGCGGCCGGCCCGTGGTCCACTCCGCCGGCCTCTACGACTTCGAGACGAGCATCCCAACGCCCGCCCGCGATCCCACACTCTACGGCTATGACTTCACCCGCTGGACCCTCCGGCTGTCCTTTACCGGCAACGCCATCCCTCGCCCGGTCGACCAGACCTTCGAGATCCTCCACGACAATTACCAGGCCGGCGACACGACGACTGCCTTCGCCGGCTGCGGCCACCACGTCTTCCGCGTCACCCCGATCGATGCGGTGACGGTACTCAACAACCCGACGGCCGCCGCGCAGAACGGCCTGGCGTCCTGGCTCGACCCCCTGGTGCAGCCCGGGTCAGCGGCCGCGCAGTTTGTCCTCGACGGCCGTCGGCTCCATGCCTTCAACGGGCCCGGCCTGGGGCTCGCCGCCGCCTACGGCAACTTCCGCTACAACGGCGGCCTGCTCGCCGGTAACCCCGGCCTGGTTCAGCCCGGCGACGCCAACGCAGTCGGCATGGACGAGGACTACGACGCCTGCGACCTCGAGAACTGGTATCTGGCCATCCAGAGCGCCGATGGCCAGGTGATCATCCCCTCGTTCCACCGTCCGGGAATCCTCCGCTATGACCCCGCGCACGGTGTCAACGACTGGGCCCGAAAGAACCCCTCGGGCCGCTGGGCCGACTCGGCGGCGCGGATCCTCCGGCCAGTCGCGGCCGACGGCCACGACCCGGCGACCTTCCCCGACCTCGTCCCCGACCCCTCCACCGGCAAGATCACCTTCGATGTCGACAACGACGCCGATGGGATCACTGATTCGGTCTGGCTCGACCTGGGCTACCCGGCACGACCCGACGCGAGCGGGCGGCTCTCAAAGCCTCTATTCTCCTTCCTGGTTGTCGGCCTCAACGGGCGGATACCGCTCAATACCGCCGGCAACCTTGCCGGCGCCGGCGCCTCCCACGCCTCGCACCTGGGCAACTCGGTCAGCGAGGTTGACCCCACCTATGCCCTCCAGAACGCCAACCAGGGCCCCGCGATCGACGCCGACCCCTTCAACCTCACCGGCATCGCCGCGCCGCCATACACCAGCAATACCCAGGTCGACAATGCCGGGATCGATGTCCGGCTGACCCAGCTCCGCAACCTCCTCGCCGGCACGCGGCCCCAGTCGAACCCTACCACCTACGATCCCTTGCTGGCCGATCCCCATGGGACGCTCAACGGCGATGACAATCTGGTCCTGGGCACCTGGCCGGGCACTGGCGGCGGACAGCCCTATTATCTGCCCAACGGCATCGCGGATGGGGGGGATATCCTCATCAGCACGAATCCTCCCCGGGTCCAGCGCACCAGCCTGGCGGTCCCAGGCCGGTGGGGCGAGGCCCCGTGGATCCCCGGCGCCCCCGTCAACGGAGCGGGCGGCCAGGTTCTGAACCTGGTGGCGGACTATTACAATAATCCTGTGCGTGCGGGGTATTTCTTTGGCATGCCGGCCCTGCTCGAAGGGGCGCGGCGCGCGGCCACTGATGACAACAACAAGCTGTTCGACATCGTC
>JAKAUH010001066.1 GCA_021818605.1 Planctomycetota bacterium | reverse complement strand
GATGCCGTCCTCGCCCGGCGGCGCCGAGCGAATCCAACACGTGATTCATTTTCAAATTCGGAAATCCTGGCCAGCGGCTTGACTGAGAGACTTGGCGCCGGTTAGCCTCTCGGTCGCGGCACGGAAAGGATCCGTTGTCCTGTTCCCAACCCTGGCCACGGAGGGTTCCTCATGTCGACCTGCACGAAGGAAAGTCCGCCGCGGGCGCTGCAACTTCCCGACGCGTTCGAAGACCTTTCCGGGGTCATCGCGTCGGACCTCAAGGTGATCGTCTCGGCGCTCAGCCAGCGGGCCGCCGAGCGCCTGATGCTCTCGCCTCGTCAGCGGGTGCAGTTCCAGCGCACGCTCTGGAACCGGCTGGCTGATGCCGTTACCGAGACTCTCGAACCGTTCCACGTCGAGCGGCACTGAACCGCGTGGCCGTGTCGCTCGACCGGGCGAGGCTGACCAATGCTTGAGCAGGCCGCCGCGGTGAGACGACCATGGCCCGCGTGATCCTGGGCGTGACCGGCAGCGTCGCCGCCGTCAAGACGCCTGATTTGTTCGCCGCCCTCCGCGGCGCCGGCCACGAGGTACGCGTCGTGGCCACCGAGCCGGCTCTCTATTTCTTCGACCCAGCCGCGATCGATGAGCTTGCTCGCGGCAACGGTTCAACCGATCCCGCGATGGCCGGCCCTGTTGTCCTCCGCGACCGCGACGAGTGGCCCGCGCCCGGCTATCGCCGGGGCGACCCCGTCCGGCACATCGAGCTCCGCAAGTGGGCCGATGCGCTCGTCATCGCTCCCCTCGATGCCAACACCCTCGCCAAGCTGGCTCTGGGACTCTCGGACAACTTCCTCACGTGCGTCTTCCGGGCCTGGGACTTCGCTCGCCCCGCTTTCCTCGCGCCCGCGATGAACACCGTGATGTGGGAGAGTCCCGTCACGCGCCGGCACCTCGGCCTGTTGCTCGAGGACCGCGCGGGGATCGGAGTCCCGCGTGAGTGGACGCTCGATGAGGCCCCTGCGCTCTTTGCGCGGCTGGCGCCGCGGGTCATCCTGATCCCCCCCCAGGCCAAGGCCCTGGCCTGCGGCGACGTCGGCATCGGCGCCATGGCCGATGTCACCCGCATCGCCGAGATCGTCCGCGACTGGTCCTTTCAGGCCAATGGGGCCGAGAACCCGTGACGGTCCGGCCGGCCACGGGCAGGTCATCCAACCGAAACGTGCCTGCCCGCGAGCAGTCGCTCCAGGACGTACAGCATCAGCACTCCCCGCAGGCTCCAGGCGGCCGTCCGGATCCAGTTCGTCCGCACCAGCCGGCGGTGGACCGCCGGGTCGAAGTACCGCCCCAGCGCGTCGTGGCACGGAACCTGGAGTAAAGCCGTCGACGCCCAGTTGGCTGCGACCAGTGCCAGGCCGACCCGGCACGCCACTCCCAGCTCGGCCATCGGCGGTTGCCAGGCCAGCAGTCCCGAGGTGATCAGCTCCACCAGCATCGGCAACCCGACCACTCGGCCCGTCGCGCGGACATGCGCCGCCTCGTAGGCGATGAATCGCTCCTCGCCCACCAGGTTGAACTGGCGATAGTGGACAACCTGGACGAACCAGATCAGCCCAACCATCACAAGGGTCGCGGCGACGTTCGCCAGCACGACGAGACGCTCGAGGTCGTCGGTCACCGGTTCAGGCTCCAGATGGCGGCGTTCAGCGCCAAGGCGAACGTCACCCACGCGAGATAGGGGATCAGAAGCAGCGCCGAGGCGGCCGAGACGCGCCGGAACGCTCCAATTGTCATCACGATGACGGTCCAGAGCAGCGCGATGTCAACAAATGCCAGGCCGGGGCTCCGCAGGTTGAAGAACAGCGGTGACCACACGGCGTTCAGAAGGAACTGGAGGCCGAATAATCCGAGCGGTATCGCGACCGACGCCCGATCCCGGCGCCGCCAGACGGTCCAGGCGGCGACCGCCATGCTGACGTAAAGCGCCGTCCAGACCGGGCCGAAGACCCAGTTGGGCGGGTTCCATGACGGCTTGCGCAGCGTCGGATACCAGCTCGCGAGCGCGTCCCGCGACCACGACGCGTCCAGTCCGCCGGCGCCTAGACAGGCCGCCAGGAACACGGCCAGCCTGAGCCAGTCGCGACCGTCGCCGGTGCGGGCGCGGCGCACGGACCTGTCCGGGACCGCGCCCGATCTCTCAGCCTCCATGGCGCCATCTCCCGTCATTTTACCAGCTCCCTCTCGAGCTGAAGGACCGCACGTTCCTTGGCCTTCGCCTCGACGTCCACGGTGAGCTGAAGCCCGAGCCACTCGTCGGGAAAATCCGGCCGGCGGACGTAATCCGCATGCCGCCACGGCTGTCTCGAGCCCCAGCCCTCCCTGGGACTCGAGACGTGGAACAGCGGCTCGCGACTCCAGGTTGCCAGCGCCAGGCGCGTCGCCTCGACGACCGACAGCCCGTCGGGAAGGCAACGATGATGGTGCACGTCGTAGGTCAGCGGCAGCCCGGATGATCGGCACAGTGGCAACAGGTCGCAGACGTGAAACACCTTGTCGTCGTTCTCCACTGTCAGGCGCGTTCTCGCCCGCGCCGAGAGCCGGTCGAGCGTCCGCGCAACCCGCTCCAGGGCTGCCGGCTTGTCGCCGTACGACCCGCCTCCGTGGATCGTGATCACGTCGCCCCCCAGGGCCTCGGCCAGCTCGGCATGCTGCTCCAGATCCCGCAGGGCGGCCGTCGTGACGTCCTCCCGCGGACTCCCCAGCAGGACGAACTGATCGGGGTGGAAGCTCAGTCGGATGGAGTGGTGGCGCGCCAGGTCCGCCGCGCTGTCCACGAGGGCGAGCGTCTCCGGCGGCAGGTCGCCGAGGCCATACAGGTAATCGGGATGCGTCGATAGTGGCAAGAGCCCGCTCATGACCCGGAACGCCCGGATCCCCAGCCGCCCACACGCCTGGATCGCCGCCACCAGCGCGGTGAAGTTCTCACGGGCGATGCCGAGCAGCCTGGCCCGTCGCCCGTCGCCGCTGAACTTGCCCAGGGCCCGCGTAGTCGTCGTCCGGAACCGGATGTCCGGCTCATTGACGAACAGACAGCAGAGGCCGAGCCTCGGCCGATCGGACGGGCGTTCGCCCGGCCCAGACCCAGACTGCCTGCCACTCCGCCTGGTCATCTCATTGTCCCCGCGGCTCCTTTTTGCTCCTCAATCGCGTTGTAGACACGGTGCTCCGCCGGTCAAGCGGCCGCGACCCAGGAGACTGGCACGACACATTCCTCCACTTGTCCCCGTACGGTAGAATGCCGACTGAAGGCCACCGTCGACGGAGCCGATCTCATGCCCGCCCGCGTCCGACCCGTCCTCCCAGCGCGTATCCTGAACCTCGCCGTGGTACTCGTCCTCGCCGCGTGTTTCACCTTGCGGGGGCAGGGACCGAGACCCTCGCTGGAATGGATCCGCCCGCAGGCTCTGAAGCCCGGCGACACGATCGCGTTCGTCGCGCCCGCTGGCCCGGCCGAACTGAAGCCGCTACGGGAATACGCCGACCGTCTCGAGGCCGCCGGATACCACGTCCTCATTCCCGCGGGTCTCGAGAAGCGCCGCCATGGCTACCTCGCCGGCTCCGACGACGAGCGCGCCGACGAGCTGAACCAGATGATCCGCGACCCGAGGGTTCGCGCGATCTTCCCCGTGCGCGGCGGGTTCGGTCTGACGCGGATCCTCGACCGGCTCGACTACGCTGCGCTGCGGCGCGATCCCAAGATCATCACCGGATACTCCGACCTGACCGCGCTCCACCTGGCCGTCGCCCGCCAGGTGCGGCTCGTCACCTTTCACTCGCCGATGCCGATGTCGAGCCTCGAGCGCCTGGATACGCCCGGCTACCGCTTCGCCGCCAACTCATTCCGCCGCGCCCTGTTCGCCGATCAGTACCGGCCCGGTGACACTGGGTACACGATCGCCGTTCCCCCCGAGGCAAAACCCGTCCGCCTGGTCGGCGGTACAGCCCGCGGCCGGCTCATCGGCGGCAACCTTTCACTCATCTGCTCGACCCTCGGCACGCCCTATGCCCTTGACCCGCGCGGGGCCATCCTCTTCATCGAGGACGTGCACGAGGCCCCTTACCGCATCGACCGGATGCTCTCGCAGCTCCGCCTGGCCGGCATCCTGGATGCTGTCTCCGGCGTGGTTGCCGGTCGCTTCACCAGTGACGCTCCCTCTCACGCCGCTGAATTCGACCGCGTCCTCAACGACTACCTCGGCCGGCTGCGAATCCCGGTCATCCGCAACTTCCCGGTGGGCCATACTCCCCTCAACGCCACCATGCCCCATGGCGCATTCGCCGAGCTCGACTCCGACCGCCCCACCCTCCGGCTGCTCGAGAACCCAGTTCGATTCGATGGCGACTGAACCGGTCCGCCCGATTCCTGGGCATGATCGCATCAACCCGATCGATCCCCCTTCCTGTTCCCGTCCTCGTTGTCATGCTGCCGGGATCGTCCCAAACCCCCTGGATTCGGGGTAGGTGCAGGTTGACACTTTCGCGGCCCTCGCGGCGGGCGGATTGGCCTCCTTCCCCGGGTTCGGCGCCGAAATCTCGACGCTTTGTCGCGTAAAGTGTCAAGTTGCCGGTGGGAGTTTTGGGACGATCCCATGCTGCCATCCTCCGGCAATTCTCAACGGCCTTCGGCGAAAGGACTTCCAGCCAGATTTCCCCTGCTCGGCGCTGCACTGCGATTGCTTTAGCAAGGATGAACGCATCGGAGCTGGGAAAGATTTGCGGGAAGCGCAAGGCCGGCATCAACTTTCGGCGCACGCGGCTCGTTTCAGATTCACCCTGATCTCAGCCGCCAACCCCTTGACGCGCCGCGCGGCGGGCTACAATATTATGATTTCCAATAACGCCCCGTGACTACTATCGGATAACCGATAGTCATCCCGGAGAGGAGAGGCCCCGAACCTGATGCAGCTCGAGACGCTCAAGATCTTCTGCGACGTGGCGCGCTGGTCCAGCTTTTCGCGGGGTGCCGCGGAGAATGGGATCTCGCAATCGTCGGCGAGCCAGGCGGTGCACCAGCTCGAGGCGCGGCTGGGGGTCAAGCTCATCGACCGCTCGAAGCGGCCGCTGGTGCTCACGCCCCGCGGGAAGGTGTATTTCGAGGGTTGCCGCGAGCTGGTGGAGCGTTTCGAGGACCTGGAGAACCGGGTGCGATCGATGGCCGACGAGCCGCGGATTGTCGGCACGGTGGGCGTCGCCGCGATTTATTCGGTGGGCCTGCATCACATGAGCCGGTTCGTCCAGGAGTTCGAAACGCGTTATCCGCAGGCCGGCATCCGCCTTGAGTACCTGCATCCACGCAGGGTGCTCGATCGGGTGATGAGCGGCGGGGTCGAGCTGGGCCTTCTGTCGTACCCGCGCAAGTGGCCCGAGCTGAATGTGTTGCCCTGGCGTGAGGA
>JAKAUH010001096.1 GCA_021818605.1 Planctomycetota bacterium | reverse complement strand
CGGTGCCCAGACCCGGGCCGGAGGGCCTCTTGTCTGGCCGTTGGTTGAACGCCGGTAGTTGAGACGAAAAAACCGCAGACAACCATTTTGTGTACAAAAGTTTACGCCAATACCGTGGTGATGTTCGGCGAGGAGTGTCGCGCGAGGCGACGCCCCGCCCGCCGCGACGGCCGGCGCCTCGCCGCCTCGCTTCATTCGACCTCGCGATGCGACGGGGCGACCGACGGCACGGGCGATCATCGCGTCATCTGCTCGCCGAACGCCATGCTGGGGGCGTGAGCATCCAGGTATGATCGATCGTTGTGCCTTGTCGGCGGGGAGGCCGCGTCGGAGGGCGCCTTTTAACCAGCAACCGGCATACCCATGCCTCGGGGCGCGTCGACGTGGTGGCGTGCCCGGTTCCCGGTCGTCCGGGTCCCCGCCGGCCCCGGCTCGCCGGAGGCGGCGCGGCGATCGGCCGTCAGAATCGCTCGATCCACTCGGGGTTGGCGAACCTGTCGGCCAGCAGCGCGGGCAGCAGCGCCCCCGGACCGGATGGTGCCGCGTCGCCGGAGGAGGGGCACGGCGCATCGCCAGGACGGAGGGCGTCGACCAGGGCGGCCCTGGACAGCGGGAGGTTGCAGAGGAAGTCGATGTGCGGCCGCTCGCGTCGGTATTCGGGCTGAAGCGCCGGCATGGCGAGATACCGCGGGATGCGGTCGATGGGGAAGTCGTAGAGGATCGAGCAGTGGACCAAAAACCATCGGCGGAGCCGGCGCTGGGCGCTGCCGCCGCACTTGCGATCGCCGAGGACGAGGTCGCCGTGCGCGCGGACGTCGACGGCCGCGCCGGCCCGGCGGATCGCCCCGGCCATCCGGCCCAGCACGTGCTGCTGGGCGGCGTCGACGGCCGAGAGACCCGGGCCGGCGGTGTCGGACAGAACGACCGTGACGTTCAGCGTGCCGGGCCCGATCAAAACGGTGCCGCCGCCGCTGGAGCGGCGAAAGACTGGCACGCCGTCGGCGTGGCAGGCCTTGAGGTGGACCTCGTCGCGGAGCCGGCGGGTGGCGCCGAGCACCACGGCGAATTCCGACGGCTCCCAGAACCGGACGACGGGCGGCCCGCGCCCCTCGTCGGCCTCGATGAGCAGGGCCTCGTCGAGCGCGAGGTTCGCGGCGATCCCCGGCAGGGTGACGTCGTGGCACGGAAGTGCCGTCGCGTCGATCCGGTCCGACCAGAGCGAGGGTGCGGAAACAGGCAGAGGCGCAGCCGCGACCGCGTGGCCTGCGCCGGCGCCTCCCCCGGTCGACTGGGAGTCCATCTCGATGCGATTCAACGGGGTCTGGTCCCCGGTCGGTCCGGCCGTCAGAAGTTCTCGTCCTCGACCCGGAAGACGTTATGGCAGTCGGCGCAGGTCTTGCTAACAGCGCTGAAGGCCTTCTTGGTGGCGTCGTAGTCGGGTGAGGGCTTGTTGGCGACCTCACTGAGCTTCTCCGACTTCTCGATGAAGGCGTCCATCAGGGTGTTCCATTTCTCCTGGGGCTTGGCCTCGTTCTTGGCCTTGTCCAGGGCGTCCTTCATCGGCTTGGACTCCTTGGCCAGCTTCACCAACTCCTTGGACTTCTCCGCCACCTCCTTCTGCTTCTTCCGGAAGTTGGCCGGATTGCGCACGCCCTGCTTGATCTTGGCGTTGGCCTTGTTGACCTTCTCCATCACCTTTTCGAGCGGGGATTCGTCGTCGTCGCCGCTGAAGCCGACGCCGGCGAGCGTGACGAGGAGCCCGGCGCTCAGGGCGAAGACCATCCATTTGCGAAGCATGATGCAGACCTCCCGGTGCATGGGGGACATTGAAGGATGTTGAAATCGGTCGGCGGGTTGAAGGCAGGCAGGCCGGCCCGATCCGAAGATTATTGGCGTCGAAGGCCGGTGTGGGAACCCGAGTTGGCTTCAGGATAATCGCGGTCCGTGCTAGGATCAAGGCACAGGATGCGATGTCGGCGAAGGTGCGGCGCCACCTCCGCCGGGCCCGCGCGACCGGCCGACGGCCGCCGAGGGGCCGGCCGCTTTCCTCGCCGCCGGCCAGGACTTAAGATGTCCGGGCCTAACGAGATTCGCAGGCCGGCGCGTCCGGTGGGGGCCGCAATCGTCGAGCCGCTCGGTGCGGTGCGGCGTGGTGGACTGGGCTCACGCGGCCGATTCCCCGATCGATCGGGCCCGTGAGCCCGGCGATCCGATTCCAGCGCCGCACTGGGAAGGTAAGAGACGAGTCACGATTCCATGGACTATCGCTCGGCCGGGGTGGATCTGGAGGTCTACGAACAGACCATCTCACGGTTTCCGCCCCTGCTCCGCCGGACCTACACGCCCCGCGTCATCGAGTGGAACGACGGCTTCGCCGGATTGTTTCGGCTCAACGATCAGATCGGCCTGCTGTCGCGCACCTACCGCGACCCCGTGCTCGTCGCTTCCACCGACGGCGTCGGCACCAAGCTGAAACTGGCCTTCGCCACCGGGCGGCATGCCACCGTCGGCATCGACCTGGTCGCCATGTCCGTCAATGACTGCCTCTGCGCCGGCGCCGAACCTCTCCTCTTCCTCGATTACGTGGCCATGTCCCGCGACGACCCCGAGCTCACCGCCCAGGTCGTCAAGGGGATCAGCGATGGCTGCGTGGAGGCAGAATGCGCCCTGCTCGGCGGCGAGACGGCGATCCTGCCGGACTTCTACCAGCCGGGCGAGTACGACCTAGCGGGGTTCTGCCTGGGTGTGGTCGAACGGAAGCGGATCCTCGACGGCCGGAACATCCGCGTGGGCGACCGGGTCGTCGGCCTGGCCAGCTCGGGGCTGCATTCCAATGGATACAGCCTGGCGCGGAAGATCGCCTTCGATGCGGCCGGGCTGGCGCCGGAGACGTTCGTGCCCGAGCTGGGCCGGACCGTCGCCGACGAACTCCTCCAACCGACTCGGATTTATGTCTCGGCCGTAAAGAAGGTGGCGCGGCACTACCGGGTCAAGCGCCCGGTGCACGGGATCGCGCACATCACCGGCGGCGGCCTTGTGGACAACCCGCCAAGGATCCTGCCCCAGGGGTGCAGCCTGCGATTGCGCCGCGGGTCGTGGTCCGTGCCTCCCGTCTTCCCTTGGCTCCAGCGCCTTGGCACAGTGGCCCAGGCCGAGATGGACCGGGTGTTCAACATGGGCATCGGCCTGGTCATGATCGTCGCCGACTACTACGCCGACCGCATCGTCCGCCACCTCAACGACGAGGCCCATATTCCCGCCTGGATCATCGGCGAGGTCGTGCCAGGCGACCGGAATGTGGTCTGGGACGACTGATCAGTGGTCAGTTAGTCTAGGTTCGAATCCTAGTTCCCCAGCTCTCTCAAAAACCCCGAGAAATCGGGGTTTTTTCATGCGCCGCAAGGGGTTACGACGCCTCTTTCTGCTCATCCCCGCCGTGCATCTAGTTGACATCCGATGACATCCGATGCACCCCGGGGGCATCAGTCTGGTGCATCGCCCGGTGCATCAGGAGCATCGCCCGGTGCATCCGGGCCGGGGGCTGGTGCATCGCCGGGGGCCGGCTGGTGCATCGGGGGCAGCGACTCAACGGCCGCCGCCAGGTCGAACAGGCCCGCATCCATGTAAGGACCCATCGTCAGGTCGATGTGCTGGTGCCGCATCAGCTCTTGCGCCACCCGTGGCGCCACCCCGGCCAGCGCGAGCCAGGTGTTGAACGTCTTCCGCAATGAGTGGATGTCCACCGTCTGGTCGCGGTCGTCGCGCTTCGGGATGCCGGCCCGCTTGCAATCGCCGTTGAACCGGGCAATCAGGCTTGAGGGCACGTCGAAGACGGGGGCGGTCGGGGGCTTGCCGTCGAGCCGGGGGCGGAGCGCCTCGACGAGATCCCGGCGGAGCGGGATGGTCGCCTCGCGCCGACTCTTCCCGACCCGGGCGGGCAGCTCGATGCGGAACACGTCGCCTTCGAGCCGAACGTCCCGCACCAGCAGTTGCGACAGCTCGCCGATCCGCAGGCCGGTTTGCACCAGCACGAGATAGAGCAGGGCACGGTCCGGCCCGGTGAGCCGCACGGCCGGCCGCCGCGGGACCGAGCCAGCCCGGGGCTTCGGCTTCCCCTCGGGCCGCTCCGGTGCGGTCCTGGCGGCCTCGACGAGCCGGATGGCCTCGGGGACCGTCAAGGCCCGCCGAGGGCGTCTCGGGTCGGTCTTGAGCTTCGCCTTCGCCATCCGGTCGAACGGGTTCGACGCCATCGCGCGAGCCGAGGTGACGCACCAGTTGCAGAAGGACACGAGCGCCGTCTGGTAGGCGTTGCGGGACCGCGCGGAGCGCTTCGGCTTCTTGTCCACCACGCGCGACTCGGCCGCGAGCCAGGTTTCCAGGTCCGCCCGCTTGAGATCCGCCAGCGTCGTCCACCCGCAGTCGGCCGCCAGTTTCCTGAGATAGCTGCCGGTGTTCTGCCGGTGCATCGCGGAACCCGCGAACGTGGCGAGGTAGGCGTCGATGTGCTCGCCGATCGGCTCGGCCATCCGCTGCGCCTGCCGGGTCTCCGCGTGGGTCGCCACGCCGGCCTTGACCCGCTCGACGGACTTCTCCAGCTTCGCCAGCGCCTGCTCCGCCATCTTGCGATCCCGACAGCCGGTCGGGACCACGACGACCACGTCATCGGCGTTGCGGTACTTCGCATAGTAGGTGGACGACTTGACCCGCACGACGTCCCGCCCGTCCGGGGTAGTGACGACCTCGGCCTCGATACGCTTCGAGCCGGTCTTCCAGCGTGCGACCCGCCGAGGATTCTTGCCGCCGATCGCGCCGACCTCGGCGCCGGCCGGCACCGCCCGCGTGTAAGTCTTCAGGAAAACGCTTCCCATCCGTGTTGTCCCTCCCGGCCCGCAAGAGCCGCCGCCATGATACTGGCGCGGCCCCCGCGGGTCACGAGGGCTGATCGATCCGACCGAGATGTCAAAGAACACGCCGCGAGCCGCCAGGCCCGCGGTCCCTAGGGCCTCGGCCCGGGGGATGGTGGTCGGGGCGAGGCCGGTTTACTTGCCGGTCGCCCCTCCGCGACTCCGCTTTTCCCGTGCCGCCAACATGGCGCCGCTGTCGCGGGTCCGAGTCTTGGTCCACTCGTCGATGTCGCGGTTCGCCGCATCCAACAGAACGGCGGTCGCATATTCGGCGAGGCTCATCTTCTTCAGTGAAGCCGCGATTTTGCCGGCCTCGATCGCCTCGTGTCCGAGCCGCACGGGCATGGTCTTTCTTTCAGGCTCAGTCATCACTTCGTCCAAGACGGTTGTCATGGGATACCCTCGCGACACGGTAACAATCGTAACCGAGATCGACCCGCACTACCTCATTCTATCCCGCGGTCGGCCGGAGTCTACCCGGTAGCAAAAAAATCTTCGGTAGCGTATTGACTACCCGGTAGTCCCGGATACAA
>JAKAUH010000787.1 GCA_021818605.1 Planctomycetota bacterium | reverse complement strand
TCGCGACCGATGGACCGATGGTCGCTCGCCCGTGCATGATGTGCGGCGCCCGATTCGCCGAGGCTCTTCCGCCGTCCCCTCGTCCGTCGCAACGCGCTCGCGAGCGACACGCGCGGCGATATCGGCTTACCAGGGAAGGTGTCATGGACTCGATCGTAGGATGGCCTCCCCCCTTGCCCGCCCGCGCCTGGAAGGCCTGGCGGACCCGAGGCGCCGAATACGCCTGGCACAAGATGCTGCGGCGAACCCTGGGCCGCTGGCCCGCGTGCAAGCGCCGATTCCTCTACGCGGACCCCCATCACTACTGGACACTCCGCGGCGGCGAAGATTACTTCCGCGAGCAGGAGGGCCAGCCCGCTCGCTCCCGACGCGCCGAGTGGATGGCCGGCCGCCTGGCCCGATACCAGCCCCGCTCGATCCTGGAAGTCGGCTGCGGTTACGGCAAGCTGCTCCGCGAGTTGCGGCGACGGCTCGATGTCCCGCTCGTCGGCATCGATTTCAGCCCGACCCAGATCGAGCAGGCCCGCCGCTACCTCGGACCCGACATTTCGATCGAGCTCTTGCTCGGTCGCGGCGAGCGGCTCCCGTTCCCGGACGGGACCTTCGACATGGTCGTCACCTCGGCGGTGATCCTGCACAACCCCCCCGCGGTCGCCCAGCAGATGCGCCGCGAGATCCTCCGCGTCGCCCGCCGGTTCACCGCGCACAACGAGGAAACCAGCGTCAGCTACAACCGTTACGGCTACGACACGGCCGCCTGGTACGACGCTCAGGGCATCCGCCTGGCCGAGGCGGGCCCGATCCCCGCCGACCCCGACCGCCAGTCGTCGCAGTTCTGCGTGGCCGTGCTGGACTGATCCCGGCGAACCGGCGACCTCTGTCGCCGGGTCATGGCGTACCGGCGACGTCTGTCGCCGGGTCATGCTCCCTCACCGCGGCCGATGGCCGCACCCCGACGCCGATGATCCTGATCGACCTGAGCTTCGCGGCATTCCTGGCAACAGTCGGCCTCGGGGTCGGCCGACGCGTCCTCGATGCGCTCGGCCAGTCGCCCGAGCACCCGGTCGACGCCATCGCCCTGGCCACGCCGATGGGCCTGGGACTCCTGTCGCTGGGAGTCCTCACCCTCGGCACGCTCGGCTGGCTCACGCCGGTCGGCCTCGCCGTCCTGCTGGCCGTCGCGATCGAGCTGGGATTTCTCCGCGCGATCCGAACCCTCGGCGACGCCTGGAAGCGGATGATCCCGCCCCAGGCTGACGCCGATCAGCCGCCACTCATCGCGGCCCGGGTCGTCGCCATCTGCCTGGCGCTGGGACTCCTCGGCACGGCCGCCGTCGCGACCGCGCCTGTCACCGACGGCGATGCCCTCTGCTACCACCTCCAGGTGCCCAAGGTGTTCCTGAACGCCCACGCCGCCGGCTTCGACCCCGATTTGCACGAGACCGTGTATCCCCTCTCGACCGAGCTACTTTACGCAATTGCGCTCGAGTTCCGCGGACCGGTCGCCTGCCGCTGGATCCAGTGGTTCCTCGGCCTGACGCTGGCGGCGAGCGTCACCGCGATGGCCCGCCCCAGCCTGAACCACCGCGCCTGGTGGGCCGGGGCGATCGTGCTCTTAGCCCCGGCGATCTCCAACGGGATGTCGGCGCCGCTCAACGACGTGGCACTCGCCGCATTCGGCGCGGCGGCGATCCTCGCCTGGACCCGGCTCCTCGACCGGCCCTCGGATGGCTCCGCGATCGTCGCCGGCCTCCTCGCCGGCCTGGCCGCCGGGGTCAAGTACCCCGCGCTCGTATTGATCGCCCTGATGGGCGGCTGGCTCTTGCTGAAGAGCCTTCGAGGATCGGGCCGCACCGGGAGGAGTACCGCCGACGATCGGAGTCTGTCTCGAAAGCCCGGGAAGCCCGCCCGCAGGTCCGGCTCTCCGCCTGACTCCGGAGCCATCTGTCAGGCGGAGAGCCGAACCCACGAATCCGGCGACGTCCCCTTCGGATCAGACGCCCAGACCTCCTGGCCCCGGCTGGCCGCAATCTACGCGACCGCCGCGATCCTCGCCGGCGGCGGGTGGTACTGGCGGGCCTTCATCTACACGGGGAATCCGGTCTATCCGTTCTTCCGCCAGATGTTCGGCGGCGCCGGGCTCGACGAGGTCCTCGACCCGATCAAGCGGCCGATGGCGGTGACCGCGTGGAATCTGCTCACGGGGCTCGTCCCATTGACCATCCACCCCGATCGGTTCGACAGCTTTTCACATCAGTTCGGCCCGGTGTTCCTGCTGTTCCTGCCGGTGGCGCTCCTGGAACGGCCCGGTCGGCGGGTGCTGGGACTGGCCGTGCTGGGCTACCTGTTCTTGATGCTCTGCCTGACCCAGCGCCAGAGCATGCGGTTCGTCCTGATCGCGCTGGCGCCGATGTCGGTCACGGTGGCACACGGGCTCTCCGCCTGGTGCGACCGTCGCAGCCTGCCCTCGCGGCTGGTCGCCGCGATGCTGCTGATTGTCCTGGGCCTCGAGGCCGGCCTGGCCGTCGCGCGGGCCCGGCATGTCGCGAGCGTGCTGGCCGGGCGCGAGTCGTCCGAGTCGTTTCTCGCTCGCCGCGAGCCGACTTTCGAGGTCGGCCGGTGGGCCAGCGCGAACCTGCCGGCGGGCGCGCGATTGATCGGCCAGGACCACCGCGGTTTCTACATCCCGCGCCCATACACGATGGAGCTGGCCCACCGCCGCCGGACCGGCCTGGGCCGTCGGGGCGAGCGCCCGGACCAGATCGTCGAGCGGCTGCGCTCGGAGGGCTTCACCCACCTGATGCTCTGCCCCCCGGTGCCCGAGAACGCGGTCGAGTTCGACCCGACCCTCGGCCGACTGCTCGCCCCCTGGCTGGCCCACCGCCAGCCGGTCTACCGCCGCGATCTCACTGACGGCGACGGCGTCCGCCGCCGCTATGCGATCTACACGCTGACCGACGACCGCGTCGCGTCCCGCCCGCCGGGAGGTACGACCAGATGAGCGCCGCGACAACATCCGGACGCCACTCGCCCAGGCTCGACGAGCTGCGCGCCCGATCGCACAAGGGCCGTCACCGGGAAGTCGGCAACTGGCTGGCGCGCCGGGTGGCGCGTCCGTCCGCGATCTACGGCACCTGGCTGGCGGTCCGCCTGGGGCTCTCGGCGCACCAGATCACGGCCGCGGCATTCACAGCGTCGATGCTCTCGGCCGGCGCGCTGGGACTCGGCTCGCGCGAGTCGTTCGTCGCGGGCGTGATCCTGGCGCACCTGGCGTTCTGGCTTGATCATGTCGACGGTCAGGTCGCCCGCTGGCGCAGCACGGCGAGCCTCGACGGGGTCTATCTGGATTATCTGATGCACCACGCCGCCGGCCTGGCGACGGGCTTCGCGCTGGGATACGGGCTCTCGGCTCGTTCGGGCGACCCGCGCTGGTCGATCGCCGGCCTGGCCATCGGCGCCGGCTGGACCCTGCTGAACCTGCACAACGACTGCCGCTACAAGGCATTCTTCCAGCGGCTCAAGGCCGCCGCGGGCAGCTTCCGCGTGGAGGGCGGCAGCGGCGGATGCCCTCAGCCCCCGGCGCCCTGGCCGCGCCGGTTTCCGGGCATACTGACCTGGCCGGCCTACAAGGCGTGCGAGCCGCACGTCGTTTTGCTCGGCCTGACCGCCCTGGCCGCCATCGCCATCGCCGCCCCGCGAATCTGGCTGATGTCGTGGCAAATCGCCGTGCTGACGATGGCCGCGCTGGCCCCCCTGCTCGCCCTGGCGCGCATCGCGCGCTCCGCCCTCCGAGGCGCCGCCGAATCCGAATTCGCCCGCTGGTTCCGGCCGGTCGCCTGATGGGCGCCGATTCGCGAAATCAGTCCTCGCGAGGGGGAACGTAGTGGCCCGTCGAGGCGGAAATGTCCGGTGCTCCAGGCTCTTCCGTCGACCCGACATCGATCGTCGGACGGACCAGTAGAGTGGGCATCGCCCACCGGCCGAGGCCATCGCCGGTGGGCGATGCCCACCCTACGCCACCCCGCCGCTTTGCATTCCTCTGGCACAGACCGCAACCCGGGAGACACGGCCATGCTCGACGTCGAGGCCAGGCGACAGTCCATCCAGGCAACGCTCGACGCTGCGCGAACCGCGCGCCAGCGCAACCGCCTGGGCCAGTTCGCCACCCCGCCGGCCCTGGCACTCGACATCGCCCGATATGCGCTCGCATTATGGCAAACCCGAGACGAACCCGCGACTTTCCTGGACCCGGCGATCGGCAGCGGGTCATTCTACTCGGCTCTCCGCCAGACCTTCCCACCCCGGATGATCGGCGATGCCTGCGGCGTCGAAGTGGACCCGCGCTTCGCCGCGGCCGCGCAAGACCTCTGGTCCGCCTCGGGCCTGCGTATGCGTTCGGGCGACTTCACCCGGCTCGAGCCCGACCGAACCTATAACCTGATCCTGACGAATCCGCCCTACGTGCGGCACCACCACCTCGCCCGCGAGGACAAGGAACGCCTGAAGTCCCTCACCGCCGACCGCCTCGGCCTGAAGACGAGCGGCCTGGCCGGTCTTTATGTGCATTTCCTCCTCCTGTGCGACGCCTGGATGGCCCCCGGCTGCCTGGCGATCTGGCTGATCCCGTCGGAGTTCCTCGACGTGAACTACGGCGCAGTGCTGAAGACATATCTCACCGAGCGCGTCACGCTCCGGCACCTCCACCGCTACCGCCCGTCCGACGTCCAGTTCAGCGACGCGCTGGTGACCTCGGCGATCGTCGCGTTCACAAAGGCGCCCCCACCGCCCGACCACCAGGTCCGCCTGTCCCTCGGCGGCCCGATCACGGCGCCGTCGGTGTCGGAAATGGTCCACATGACAGCATTCCGAGATGTGAAGAAATGGACCGCCCTTCTCGACGGAACGGCGCGCGGCGCCAACGCGTCCCCCACGCTGGGCGACTCCTTCACCATCAGGCGAGGCATCGCGACGGGCGCGAACGCCTTCTTCATCCTCGACCGCCGGGAAGCCCTGCAAAAGGGGATCCCGCCCGAGTACCTGCGGCCGATCTTGCCCGGCTCGCGCCACCTGCCGGCGTCAGTGATCGAATCCGGCCCCGATGGCTACCCTCGCCTGGAAAAATCCCTGGTGCTCATCGACTGCGACCTGCCCGAACCGGAGGTCCAGCATCGATTCCCGGCCTTCTGGAGCTACCTCGAAACGGGCAAGGCTCAGGGCGTCCCCGCCGGCTACCTCGCCAGCCGCCGATCGCCGTGGTATTCGCAGGAGCACCGCGCTCCGGCCCCTTTTCTCTGCACCTACATGGGCCGCGCCAGGGGAGACGGCAACCCGTTCCGCTTCTTCTGGAACCGATCCCAGGCAACAGCGGCGAATGTCTATCTGTTGCTCTACCCCCGAGCCGACCTCGCCTCGGCCCTGGCGGCTCGCCCGGACCTGTACCC
>JAKAUH010000500.1 GCA_021818605.1 Planctomycetota bacterium | reverse complement strand
GCGTGATGAAAACGTCCGGCCGGCCGTCGTTGTCATAATCGCCGACGCTCGCGCCGAAGCCATAGCCGCGCGGCAGGCGCGCGATCCCCGATGACTCCGAAACATCCTCGAACGTGCCGTCGCCCCGGTTGCGGAATAGCCGGTCGCCCGCTGGGGGCCTCTCGCCGCTCTCGTCTCGTGGCGGGAACGATCCGCCCTGAACGGCCAGGACATCGAGCCGGCCGTCGCCGTCATGGTCGAGCACGGCCACGCCGCCGCCGATCGTCTCGGGGATCTGATGTTCGGGGCTGGCGCCGTTGCGATAGGTGAAGCGGAGTCCGGCCGCCTCGGCATCATCGCGGAAGGCGATGGCCGGCGCGGGGCGAGGATGGGCGACCGAGGGAAAGGTGTCACCCCTGTGCTCGACCGGCGGCGCGGCCGGCACGGCCGCCTCGCCGGCGAGCGTCAGACGATCGAGTGCCGCGCGCGCCTCGGGGTCACCGGGCGCGTGATCGAGCAGAAGCGAGAGCCACCCTTGCTCCTCGAACCGGCGGCCCAGGCGGCCGGCCAGCCGGGCGCGCTGACGCAGGTTGTCAATCGGTACGTCGTCGCGATCGGCGATCATCAGCCGGCGATATGCGGCCCGGTCTCGCAGCGTTTCCTCGCGACGGCCGCGCCAGGTGGCGGCGCGGTGGGCCTGACCGGCTCGTTGCGCCAGCTCGACGAGACGGTCGAGTGCCCGGGTCTGGCCGGGCTCGATCGCGACGACCTGCTCGAGCGCCCGGCGCTCAGATTCGACATCGCCGCGGCGCCCCGCGAGCCAGGCTCGAATCCACCACGATTCGACCGGTACCAGCGATCCTTCGCCGCCGGCATCGAGGGCGAGCAGAACGTCATCCGGCCGACCGGCGGCCATCGCCAGGCGTAGCCGAGCGACACCGACGGCGAAGGCGATCCGCGCATCGACTCCAGGCTGCCGCGCGCAGCGGTCGAGCCAGTCGCGAGCCTCGTCGAGGCGGCCGTACTGCGCGGCGAGGTTCGCGTGCACGAGCGCCGCGCCCGGATCGCCGGGTGCATGACGGTCGGCCCGTTCCAGGACGGGCCGGACCTCCTCGTCAGCGACCACGACCGAGTCGAGCCGCCAGTGCTCGCGGACAGCCGCCGCGCGGTCGGCCCAGGATCCCAGCCGAGTGATTTCGCGGAGCAGCTCGCGAACCTCGTCGAGCCGGCCCTCCCAGAGCAAAAGCCGTGAGAGCTCCCACCGCACCCGCATCGCCGTGGCCGGACCGCCAGCGCGATCCTCTCGCGCGGCGGCGCGGAGGGCTCGCGCGGCGTCCTCGAGACGCCCCAGCGCCATGATGAAAAACACGCAGACAAGAAGAAACGACGCCGGGAAATGCCCCTGGCTGGAGGGGAGCGGCAGCCAGGCCCGGATCGCCGCGTCGGGTCGATCCAGCCTCGCCTCGCACTCGCCCAGCAGCGCCGCCACACGGTCGTCGCGCGGCCACCAGACGGACAGCCGCGCCAGGCCGTCACGCGCCTCGGCGTGATCCCCGTCGGCCATCCGCCGGCGCGCCCACGCCACGCCCTGGTCGACCGCCCGGCCGCCGGCCAGCAGCCAGCCCAACCCGGCCAGCAGGATCGCCGCCAGGGTCCCCACCATCAACGCCGGCCGACGACTGCCACGCATCCGAGTTCGCCTACGTCTTCGAGTTCAACGTCTGGTAGCCACCGATCAAGCGCAGTACGCCGACAGCGCCAGGCCCTGTACTCCTATCCTCGAGAATCTTGCACGCCGGACACAAGATTACAACCGCTTTTGCGGCAACGCGTTCGAGTCGCGACTTCCAGGATCAAGAGCGTGGCGCCACGCCTGCGAACAATCTTTCAATCCGTGTTCAATCCGTGTTCAATCCGTGGCTCTTCCGTTCCTTTGGGTTGCGGCTCGGCCGCGCTGCAAGGTCCCTTGCCCTTCGTCCCTGTTGCGCGTCGTGCGGTGATGCCGCCCCCGTGCGTCGATCTCCTCCAGCGGTGCCTCCAGCCACATCTTCAGCAGTCGGAGAATCCACCTGTCGCTGACGCGTCATGCCGCCGATTTCGCGGGGCACAACGCCGCGCCGCTGCACCTCGACGTCCTGTTCGAAGTGCCTGATCGTCATGCGGCGCTGGGAATCGAGCGCATCACGTAGAACCCGCGCTGGCGGTCTCAGCTCTCACCGCGCGGTCCCGGTCACGTCCTCAAACCGCTCCTCGCCGCCGATCGGGATGGTCTTCACGTCCTTCGCGTCCGGGTCCAGCGTTTTCAGCTCGATCATCCGGATCCGGCTGTTATCGAAGGTGCGGAAATAATATCGCAGGTTCTTCAGGTCCGAGGCAGCCGTCCAGAGCGTGTAGTCGGCCAGGGGCTTACCCTTCCCGACGGAGCGGGTCGCACCCTTGGGGATATCGAACTGGTTGAGGATGTGGAACGACTGGAGCACGCCCTCCCGCGCTGTGTCCACCGGCAGGGCCGAGCGCGAGAACACCGCCGCCCGGACGAAGCGCGACGGCGGCGTGAAGTCGCCGGGCAGGCCGAGCAGTCCGGCTCCCTGGCCGAGCGCCTGCAGCTCCATCTCGTCGAAGTCCAGCGGCGGCACGTTGCTCACCGTCAGGTTCACATAATTGCTCAGATTGATCATGTGCCAGTCGAAGGTCGGTGAGTTCGTGAGCACGCCCAGCGGGTTGCGGTGGACCTTCAGCTCCCCCCTGACGTGCTCCAGGACCGCCGCGTGCCCCGAGGCATCGTTGACGATGAAGTGCACCGGCGGCACGAAGCCGAACTCCTTGAAGACGACCGCTCCCACCCGGACGTCCCGCGCGGCCTCGACCGCCTCGCCCACGTTCGCACACGTTCCCAGCAGAAACCCGGCCAGTTCGTGAGGTGCCAGCGCCCGGTCC
The DNA here is from genome assembly GCA_021818605.1 of Planctomycetota bacterium. Classification (GTDB taxonomy): domain Bacteria; phylum Planctomycetota; class Planctomycetia; order Isosphaerales; family Isosphaeraceae; genus JAKAUH01. The sequence goes on along the minus strand of JAKAUH010000500.1, from coordinate 2,542 downwards.
TCTTCCGCCGCCGCGATTGACTGGTATCCGGCATAACCGGGGAAGTAGAACAATCCAACGTGCAGCCCCTTTTCGTTGAGCCCGTCGACGAAGACGGGCTGGCCGCAGGCATTCATCCCGACGCTGCCATAGCGGGACCGCCAGCGCAGCCCCGGCCGGCCGGCCGGAGTCGCCCCGACGTGATCCCTCCCGCGCGGGACGACGATGACGTTGGACCTGATGTCCACCGCGAACTCGAGCGTCCGGGCGAAGATGACCGACCCGTCCCTGGGCCTGATCGTGATCCCCGTGCACGCCAGGACGGGCAACGCACAGGCCAGCAGGACAAAGGCCAACGGTATCGCGAGCGCCGATTTTGGTCGTTGCACGGGCGAAGGTCCTTGCGGCTCCGGAGGATCGGGTGACGAGGTTCTCGATGCAAGGCACGAAGACGGCGGCCCGCACGGCACGGACAGGTTCCCAGCCGGGCCAGCATCCGGCAACGCCCCCCCACGTTGCTGGAAACATAGAACATGCGGCCTTGCCGGACCCTCTTCCCGTCCCGCCATGGTGCGACGGAATGCGCCGCACGCCGATTCCTCGTGTCCAAATCCGACATGGCACTAGCTTTCCCGCCTTGCCCAGATTGCCATCATGAGGAATAATTGGATCCGAGAGGTCGGATGGCTGCTTCGGTTCATCGCTTTCAGTACGGGGGAACGGTTCGTGGCAACCCGCGCTGCCAGGTGGCTGACCCACGCGTTTCGGGGATTCATCGAGGGTTCGAATCGCGGTTCCCGTGATGGCGGGCGGCGCCGCGGCGCCGCGCCTCCGCGGCTGGAGGCGCTCGAGGGCCGCGAGCTGCTCAGCGGAGTCTGGCATTTCGCGAGTGCGCCGGGGCAGCAGCCGATGCAGGCGAACGTGCTGGCTCTCAAGCCCGGCGCGGCGATCGATCCGATCTTCATCGCGCCTTATGACCAGTCTTCCAACCCGGGGCTGCTGGTTGGCCAGACGGGCCCGCTGATCATGAGCGCGTCTGGAAGTCCGATCTGGTTCCACTCGCTGTCCAACCACAACAAGTACCAGGCGATCGACTTCCAGGCCCAGACCCTCCACGGCAAGCCCGTGCTGACCTGGTGGCAGGGGACGATCTCGGGCATCCAGCCGAGCAACTTGCCCCCCGGAGCGGCGCTGCCGGGCGGCCATTTCGTGATCTACAACCAGCATTATCGGCAGATCGCGTCGGTCCAGGCGCCGAAGGGATTCTCGGTGGACGAGCACGAGCTGTTGCTCACGCCGGCCGGCAACGCCTACATCATCGCGACGAAGACGGTCAGGGCGAACCTGACCCCGTATGGCGGCCTGCCGAACGGGATGTACGAGGACCCGTTCGTGCTGGAGATCAACCTGCGAACCGGGAGGGTGATCGACTCGTGGAACATGGCGAAGCACGTCCCGCTGAGCGATTCGTTCGAGCCGGCTCCCACCCTCCCGAATCACCCATGGGATGTTTATCACGCCAATTCGATCGCACTGAGCCCCGATGGCTCGCAGATGCTCGTCTCCGCGCGGAACACCTGGGGGATCTATGACATCAGCCGCCAGTCGGGCCAGATCCTCTGGCAGGTCGGCGGCAAGCAGAACCAGTTCACCATGCCGTCGAGCATAGTCACCGGCCCGTATGGGTCGGCGTTCCAGTACCAGCACGACGCGCGCTACACGTCCGGCGGGATCAGCCTGTTCGACGATGGCGGCTTCGGCGCCCCCCCCGCGAGCGGTCCCTACGGCCCCGGGCGTGCCCTGTTCCTGAACCTCAACTTCCAGAACCACACCGCCAGTCTCGCGAGCCCGCCCCTCTATCACAACCCGCCGGTGTATCCCAACAGTCAGGGCAACGTCCAGCAGCTGGCGAACGGCGATGTGTTCGTCGGCTGGGGATCGGATACCGGACCGGGCGGGGTGTTGAGCTCGGATTTCACCGAGTATTCTCCCACCGGTTCGGTCCTCGCCGACTACTCACTGGCCGGCCAGGATATTTCCTACCGCGCCTTCAGCTATCCGTGGGTGGGAATTCCGTTCCGGAAGCCGGTGGCGGCCGCCGGAGTCGCGAACGGCCAGACGACCGTGTACGCCTCGTGGAACGGCTCGACGCAGACCGTCGCGTGGGAGGTGCTCGCCGGCCCGACGCGGACGGCGCTGGCGCCCGTCCTGACCACGCCGCGCACCGGCTTCGAGACGGCGATCCCCACCACGAACCTGGGTCCCTACTACAAGGTCCTGGCGATCGGTGCCGGCGATACGATCCTGAAGGCCTCCAACGTCATCCGGGTCATCGGCTAGTGCTCTGTCACAGCTTAAAGTTAGGGTTGGTCCTCCGGTCGATTCCGAGCCATCCCTGCGAAACCCCGATTCCCTCAACCCGAAGTTTAAGCTGTGACAGAGCACTAGTCCGGAGAATCGTAGTTGAGAACCGATGAAGTTGACCATCGCGCTAGAATTACCCGGCTTCACCATATTCCCACTCAACAGAAAGGCTCTCGCCATGCCGGGCAAGGCGGCCAAG
>JAKAUH010000233.1 GCA_021818605.1 Planctomycetota bacterium | reverse complement strand
GTCCCCAGCGCGAGGAAGTCGGCCGCGGTGGGGTTCATCAGCGCGCCATGGCCTGCGTCGGCCGCGTTCGCATCGCCGATCCGGGCGAGGATTTCGCGGATCAGGTCCGCGCGGTCGGTCCCCGATTCAACAATCAGGGCCCCGACATCGTCAGCCTGCGTGCGATAGCCCGAGGGCAACAGGTCGCCGGCGCCCGAGGGAACGACCCGGATCTCGCGGGGAGCCGGCGGCGTGGGCGACTCGATCGACTCAATCCGCGGTAATGTCCTGAGTTGGTTCAAGACTGACGGGTGCCACATTGACGAGACGGCGCACCAGACGGCCTGCGCCAGGTCGTCGCTCACCGACGCGGGGGGCTCCTGGCCGTCATGGGGCAGCATCGCGGCAATCGTCCACTCGCCCGCTCGTACGGGTTCGGAACCGATGGCCGGCTCGACCACGGTCTCGGTCTCGGGGGCCGACTCGCTGAGCGGCTCGGTCTCAAGGCCCGGCGATTCGCGCTCCCTGAGAGTGGCATCGCCAGAGTCCGAATCGGCTGGCACGGTCGCGGGATCGGGCAAAGCTTCCTCGCTCTCCGGTGTGGACGCATTCATCCGATCAAGCTCCCAGCTCCGATTTGAGGTCTCGGACCTCGGCGGTCAGAGCTCCCAGTTCAGCGCGAAGCGCCTCCACCTGGGCCCGGAGCGAGGCCACCTCGGCCACCCATCCAGGCGCCGCGGTGCTGGCCGCCAGCTCCTCGCGGGCCGATGAGAGCCGGGACGGCGCCTCATCCTCGTCGGCGACGCGGTTGGCGAACGCCTGCCGAACCCGTTCGAATTCCTCGGGCGGATAAAGCCCATGGGACACGAACACGCCGCGCTTCTGGCCCGGTGGCGAGAGGAAGTGGACGAGCTTGCGGGGCATCAGCCCCTCGAGAATCGCGCGGAGAACGCCCAGGTCTGCCAGCGGCTCCATCCGACTGGCGCGGGCGCGGAGATCGCCCTCGGTTTGTGGACCACGGAGCATCAGCTCGGCCAGGACGGCCAACTCGACCTTGCTCACCTTCAGCCAGTCATACAGGTTGTGCTTCCAGCGCACGACCCGGCCGCCACCCTCGATGAGGATTGTCGCGCCCTTCTTCCGCAATCCCTGGAGGGCCTCCTCGACGTCGTCCTGGTCGTAGTTGGTCACGGGGTCGCGGTTCGACTTCTGGTTGCAGGCGGTCACGATTGCGGCGAGCGTCATTGGGTAGTACTCGGGCGTGGTTTTGGCCTTCTCGACCATCACGCCGAGCACCCGACGTTCGCGTGGTGACAGCGGCACCCAGGACGGACCGGCGCCCGTCGCAGTCTGGCTATCGGTCATGATCACTCGGATCCTCGTCGCGGGAGCGGCCGACTGTCGGACTGGATCTCGGAGGCACTGGATCTCCGATCGCCTCGATCAAGGCAGGTCCAGGCGCAACGTCTCGGTGACGCGGTTGGTGAAGTTGGCGATGCCGACCGTCATGGCCAGTTCGAGGAGCTCGCGGTCGCCCAGCGACCGCTTGAGCCGCGAGAACAGCGAATCGTCGACATGGATGTGCCGCGTGGCCTGCTCGGCATAACGCATCACGTCGCGCTGAAGGTCGTCGTAGGCGTCGCTATCCTCGAACCGGGCGGTCTCCGCGGCCTGGCGGTCGCTCAGCCCGGCCTTCTTGCCGAGGACCCGGTGATGGTGCAAGCAGTAGGAGCACTCGTTGAGCTCCGACGTTTTGATGTAGGCCAGCTCGCGAAGCTTGCCGTCGAGCTGTGTCGCGGGCAGCGTGGCGTTGAGAGTCAGGAAGGCCTCGAGCATCTCGGGGCCATGGGCCATGGTCCGGAACACGTTCGGGACCACTCCGAGGGTCTTTTCCATCCCTTCGAAGATCGAACGGACCTTCTCGCCCGCTTGCTCGTTGGTGACGTAGCTGACCATTGCCATGAGCGATCTCTCCCGCCTGTTCAAAGACACCGCCTGAAGACGGACCGCGAACATGGTAGCCGTCGCCTCCCGGGGGCTTCAAGGTCTCACCCGGCCTCACGCCACGCTCGACTGGACGGATCCGATGATCGGTCGATGCGCGGCGGGTTCCCAGGTGGGCAGGTCGCAGAGGCCGCCGCCGCAGAAGAGATGATGCCAGAGCTGGGTCGAGACCACGCACGTGAGCGCCACGTCGAAGACGAACCGGGCAGGCGTGATCCGCGGGATCCCCACCTGCCAGCCGCGCTGCCGCAGGACGGCCTTCGCGTCGAAGTACCCGGTCGCCCGCAAGGATTCCGGGCTCAGGAGCTGGTCGACCCAGGAGGGACGACCTGGATCCAGGAACGTCGCCGCCATCCGGGCCCGGAACATCGTTTTCGGCCGCCGCGCGATCCGATCGGGCAAAATTCGGGCTGCGGCCTGGCGGAGTATCCATTTCTCGGTGCGTCCGCGCAGCTTGTACTCGGGCGCGATCCCGGCACAGAATGCGATGACGTCATCGTCCAGGAACGGATAGCGGGTCTCGACCGACGCGTTCATCGCGATCCGATCCCCCTTGCCGATCATCAGTAACCCGGCCAGCATCACCTTGTAGCCGACGTAGAGCGACTGATTGAGCGGATGCCACCGTCCAATCCGCTCGGCCGAGACGTCCAGGTCGCCATACGGATCGTGATCGCCCAGCCGATCCCACATGCCCGCCGAATACACGGTCGGCTTGGCCTGGGTGACGAATTCGTAAAGCTCCTGTTGCGCGGGTCGGACGCCGCCGATGGCCTGCTCCGGCGCGAGCAGCGGCCGACGGCCGGCCACGGCCCGCATGGCGAGTCGACGGAACAGCCGGGGCGCCGAGTGCCCGATCCGCCCCGTGATGGCGTCGCGCAGGGCCTGTGTCTTGTACCAGACATATCCGGCCAGCGCCTCGTCGGCCCCCTCGCCGGTCAGCGCCACGCGATACCCTTGCTGATGGACCGACTGCGCCAGCCTCAATAACGCCGCGCACGAGGTGTCGAGCACCGGTCCCTCGGCGGCTCGGACCAGCTCGGGATAGGCATTCGCGAGGCCCGAGCGATCCATGGTCACGGTCGTCAACGGCGAGCCCAGCACCGCGGCTGCCTCGGACGCGTGCGATCGCTCGTCAGGCCCGGCGCGGTCAAATCCGATGGTGAACGCCGGGATCGGCTCGCTTCGCTGGCGGCTGCAACAGCCCAGAACCACGGTCGAGTCCAGCCCTCCGCTGATGTAACTGACCACTGGCACATCACTCCGGAGCCGGCGCTCGACCGCCTGCATCATCAGACCCTCGAGCTCCTCGATCATCGGCGCCGGGTCATCCAGCCGACGCTCCTGCCCGGCGTCGGGGAAGTCGAGGTCCCAGTAACAATGCTTCGCGATGCGGCCATCGCGCACCCGCAGGAAATGCCCGGGCGGCAGCGACGCAATGCCCTCGAAGAAGGTGCGGGTCGTCCCGGCGCAGAAGAATGTGAACAGGTGATCGACGCCCCGCGGATCCGGCCGCGGCGTCACGAGTCCCGAGGCCAGAAGCGCCTTGATCTCCGAGGCCCACAGGAGCCACCCGTCCGCCTGGGTGTAATACAGGGGACAGATCCCGACGCGGTCGCGACCGAGAATCAGCGTGCGATCGCCGCGGTCCCAGAGCGAGACGGCGAACTGGCCCCGCGCCTTCTCGAACATCCGGACGTCCATGTCCTCGTAAAGGTGAACCCAGGCCTCGGTGTCGCAGCGCGTGGCCAGGCGATGCCCTCGCGCCAGCAAGTCCTGCCGCAACTCGGGATACTCGAACAGCTCACCGTTGAACGCGACCCAGATCGAGCCGTCCTCGTTCGACAGCGGCTGCCGGCCGCCAGCCAGGTCGATGATCGAGAGCCGACGCGCCCCAAGCGCCACGCCCGGCTCGACGTGCACGTGCTCATCATCGGGTCCGCGATGCGCGATCGCGCCAGTCATCGCCAGCAGGCGGTCCCTCGGGAATTCTCGAGTCCCTTTTAGATCCACAGCACCAGCGATACCGCACATGATGAATCCTTCACTTGTTGCAGTCGATCGTTCCTCGCCGGGCGCGATGGCGAGATGGGCGGACGGCGTCCGCGCCGCCGGGATTACTGTTGAGCCCCGGGGCGGTTTTCCGCCGCCGGAGGGATGATTGTAGCCGAGTCGGGGTCAGTCAGGCAGCATGACGGGCATCGGCTGGGCAATCGCCCCGGCCGACGCCCGGCGGCTCGAGGCCACGCGGTAGACGAGTCCGCCGAGGACACCGATCAGGAACGTGCCAATGCTGAGGATGAGGCCGCGGAGGCCGAGAGGAACGTAGTATGCCACGATTTTGGCCTTCTGGATTGGTGGAGGGTGATGGGGGCGACCAGCAACGAGGGGTCGGTGCCGGCCCGCACCGGCGTGCCATGGCGTCCGTCACAAATGCTGCTCATCCCGGCGAAGCGATCCTTGATCCGGGTGCAGAGGATCGGGATGGTCGTGTGGGTCTCGCCGCACTGGTTGGCGAAGATCACCGGAATCCCCAGGTCGTCGGCAACCCGCGCCGGGATCGCCTGCGAGAGCGGACCGACGTGGCCCAGCAACCAGTGCCGGCGGCCCGAGTCGCGATTCGCGAAGTTCGGCCAGGCTGCCGAGACGATCGCCAGGTCGATCCGATCGCGATAATCGCTCCAGACCTTGCGATAGATCATATCCGCGCAGATCGCGAAGCCCACGCGGCCCCAGGGCGTGGTGACGACCAGCGGCTCACGGCCCGGGCGGAAGCGGAACCGTTCCCAGAACACCAGGTTCCGCTTGCGATAGATCCGGATGCCGCCGTCCGGAGAGGCAAACACCAGCGCATCGTACAGGTGCCGGCCCGACCGCTCGACAAAGCCCGCCGCGATCGCCATTCGCCACTGGCGGCTCCGCCGCTGCAAATGCCCGATCGTCGGGCCGTCGGCCGTCTCGCCGTACGGGCCGAAGTCCGGACACAGGCTGTACCCCGTGTTGAACAACTCGGGCAATACCGCCATCTCCGCCCCACGATCATGGGCCGCGCGCAGTTGTTCATCGGCCCGCTCGATGTTTCCCGAGACATCAAGCGGCGTCGAGGGCATCTGGATGGCGGCCACAGTAAGCTTCACGATCAATCCCTCATCGGTGGACGGACTGGACTGGCTCCGAACCCCGCAACTTAAATGATCGGCTCGGCGAACCGGCCGGATGACGCCAAGTCCTGTTTTCTCGCGAGGATCCCCTCCACGACGCAAAGTCCTCCGGCCGGACCACACGCAACGGCAGGGGTCCCTGTCAGAATCCCAGCCATCCCAGGATTCCACCGCGACGAGGCGGTGGAAGCACACTCGCCTCGCTCCGGAGAGCTTCCGCGCGGCCGTGGATCTCCTCCTGGGTCGGCGTCCGGGCCGGCTCCATCTTGTAGGCGTATTCCCGGTCGTCCCGGATCACGTAGGGCACAACGTTCTCGCTGAAGAATTCGGTCAG
>JAKAUH010000716.1 GCA_021818605.1 Planctomycetota bacterium | reverse complement strand
GTTCCGGCTGCCGACCTATCCTTTCGTGGGCGCGCTGATCCTGACCCTGCGCGATCCCGCCAATCACCGGTTCGCATCGAACTTCGTCAACATCGTCGTGAAGCCGAAGCGCCCGCTGCCGAGGACCCAGCGCCGGGGGCTAAACGATCTTTTGATCCGCTTCGCGCCCGGGGACTTCGCCCGGCAGAGCTGGACCGAGACGGTCAGGGCACCGGCGGGCAAGGTCTACGGCCGCGGCAAGGGGTTCTTCGAGTACCGCATCGAGATCCCGCGCTCGGTCGCGAAGGCGCACCCCGAGACGATCTATTACCTGTTTGAGGCGTCGTCAAAGGCGAAGCGCGAGCGGGTCGACTGGCCGGAGCGGGTCAATCGCCAGGACTACCCGCAGACCGACGCGGCACGGCAGTGGCCGTCGACGCTCGCCGTGAGCTTCAATGACCGGCTGATCGAGCGGCTGCTGCTCGCCGACGATCCGGCCGACGCCCGGGGCGTGCTGTCGCACCTGGCGCGCATCGAGCACGGCAGCCACGGCGAACTGGTCGACGGGCAGATCGAGCTCAACGACGCCGATCGCGAACGGATCGCGGCCGGCGAGCCGATGATCCTGCGACTGGCGGTACCGGCCGACGCCAGGGCGGCCGGCGGCCTGTGCATCTACGGGGCCGATACGGGCGAACTGCCGCTGGACCCGACCCTCAGCATCCACACCCGCGACCCGCTGCCCGATAACCTGGGCGCCGGGGCCGACGCCCCCGCCGCGCGGCCCGCCGGGCCGTGAGCCGAACGCCGCCGCTCGGGCGTGTCTCCGTGGCCCTGCATTTCTGGCGCGCCGGCTGGAAGTCGGCGCGCAACCTGAGCCGACCACCGACGGATTGTCGTGGTTTCCCCGGCAGCACGTGACGGCTGCGGCTCCCTCCTCCGCGCCGATCGGAGGAGATCACCGATTCTCATCTCTCTCTCATGTCTCGCCCGCGGCCTGCCTGGTCGATGTGTCGTCACCGCGGGACCTCGCCTCTCGCGGCAACATGACATGATGCCGCCGCGACGGTTCAACCACCTCGTCAGTTCGTCAGGGCCGTACGACGGTCCTGGAATCGCTCGCCCTCGCCCGTCAGCAGCCAGTGCGGATGGGCTCCGGTCACCTCGATCAACTGCAGGATCGTGTGCGCCGGGATGGTGCAGCCAGACTCATAGTTGTGCCAGGTGCGGAAGGGAATCCCCAGAGCTTCGGCCAGCATGGACCCGCCGTGGTTGCCGTACATCGCGATCCGGATCTCGCGCACCCGGTTCGCAAGATCCATCTTCAGGACATGGCAGCCGGACTTACGCAGAGGCTTCTTCATGGATTTGACGCCATCCCTTCGTCGCGTATGCCGAACTCGATCGGGTGGCGCATCACGAGCGCCATGATGAGTTTAATCTTTCCAATATCGCCGATCAAGAGGGTTCAGAAATAGTTGAGGAAATCGGTCGACGGCCGCAACAAGGGGTGTCGTCGAGTCATTCACACCGATAGAGGTCACACCCCCGTGCGAGGATACGGAAGGCGAGAGCCGGGCCGGGCCAAAGAAGACAGGACGGCCGCGTCCTGGCGAATGCCGGGGCGTCCCGGGTGGCGATCGCTGGAGGATCGGCGGGCCGCGGTTCCGAACGAGATGAAAGGGTAGTACCGGAGCGGGGCGCAAAAAAAAAATAGAAAGTGTGTCGCGTCCGCGGCCGAAATACGGTCCCTGGAGGAGGAACGAAATGAGAAGCGGTTAGTGAAGACTTGGCAGCCGGAAGGCTAGCGGGGTTATCTGACGTGTTGCCCACACAAGAGATCATCGATCACCTGGCCGACCGGATCGAACGAGCGTATGCCTTGAGGCGGTCCGGCTGGAATCGCGGCTGCTCCACCCGCAGGGTCTGGTCGGCGGCCGCCTTGTGCCTGTGGCAAGCGAAGGAGACCGATCCGACGCTCCCGCTGGATAGCGAGCTCTTCGTCGCATCACAGCCGCTGGATGGTCCGGCGGGCGACCCGTGGACAGAGCTCGCCCAGCCCGAGGCCGGCCGACGCTATCGTCGTCAGGTCCGTCGAATCGTGAGCCGTCTCCGCGCTGAGCTGGTTCGCGAGGTCCTTCGGGCCGAACGACTGATGGAAGACCCCCAGGTTGATCCGTCGTTCCTTGCAAGGGACCGGCGTCTTTCTCCGCTGGGCTGCTACATCGCCGCCCATCGGGTCGGACGAATCGACTGGGCCAGCTACTTCGCCACCGCCGCAGCGCGGCAGCATGACGCGTGTCCGCTGTATCAGGTCGCGACCCTTTCCCTGCTGCCGGCGGATCTCTATCCGCTGGCCGAGCCCCCGCTCAACGAGAAGCCCATGGCCGAACGCCGGCGCTTCACGACGTCGATCGTGATGAATTAACGGATCGGCGACGTCTCGCCGAATCGTGTCCCCGGTATCCCCAGGCGAACTTCCCGTTCGCCGCGCCGATGTCCGGCGCCACTTTCGCGCGTCCAGGTCCGGTGCAGTCAGGCCCATTCCGCGCGCACGGATCCTGCCGGCCGCCGGCCGGGATCCACCACTCGCCGTACGCCCCACCATGACCCGAGCCGGGCTCGCGCCCGGCCTCGTCCGGTCGTGGAGCGCGCCAATGGGCAGAGTCTGCCCGTCCAAATCGCCTTGCGCAGAACGTACCTTCACTTATGATTCGTCTGAGCTTTCATGGTCCCACTCCATTCCCCACGAAAGGATCTGAACATGCGTACTCGTCGCCAGTTTCGTCCGTCGGTTGAGTTCATGTGCGTTCGCATCGCCCCGTCCACGTTGGGCGTGAACGACCCGCTGGCTCCCGGCTCGACTCCTCCCACCACACCGGTCATGGATCCCGGCGATTTTTCCACGGCACCGAACGTCGATGACACGAACATTCAGATTATCGAGCCGACACCTGCAACTATGCCCACCTCCACGCTGTGCTGAGCGTGGACGGACGCGGCTGGGGGGGCCATGGGACGGCCCCAACGGCGCTTCGGCTTATCAAGAATGGGGACCGCCCAGCATTCGGTCGGAAACCCGCCATAGCTACCCGTCTGCTGCCATCGGATCGACGAGATCGGCCGAGACTGCCGATTTCGACGGTGCGGTCGAGCGCGCTCGTCTGCCATTTTTGCGGTGAAGCGTCTTCCCAGGGCCCAAGCGGCAACGTTACAATATCGCCGTTTGGTGAACCCAAGCCGTCGAAGGTCGTTCCCGATCCATGTCCGCCGGTGCGGTCACGGGCGATCATTCGACTTTCCTGGGAGGTCCCTCGCCATGACGACGACGTCAAGCACTGAAGCGACTGCTGACCTCGCCGCAATTCTGGTGGCCGCTCACCGCGGCGACCAGACAGCGTGGGAGGCCCTGTTTCGCGCGTGTTATCCCAAGGTCCGGAGGGTGGTTCGGCGCAAGCTCAATCGCTCGATGCGGTCGCTTTACGACTCGACCGACTTCGCGAGCGATGTCATGAAAAGCCTGGCGGCGAACTTCGAACACCTCGATTTTCCGTCGATCGATTCACTCATGGCCTTCCTCGCGCAGGTTGCCGAGCAGAAGGTGATTGATGAGTACCGGCGCCGACACACACTCAAGCGGGACGTGACGCGTGAGCGGCCGCTCCTCGCGGGCGGTGAGGACGCGCCACAGGTGCAGGTTCCCTCGGACGACCCGACCGCCAGCCAACTGGCGCAGGCCAATGAGGTGCATGAGCGGCTCCTCTCACGCGTGGACGCGACCGAGCGCACGATCATCGAGCTGAAACAGCTCGGCTATTCCAACGCGGATATCTCCGAGCGAACGGGTTGGAATATCCGCAAGGTACAACGGTTCCTCAAGGAACTCCTGGATTCGATGGACGATTCGGGGGGCCGATGATGAAATCGCTGCTCGCCTCGGTCCGTGCCGGCGGCGGACACGATCGCGTGGGTCATGCCGTGCAATTGCTCGAGGAGGAATGGCGAAAGCACGGCGATGTGCCGCTAGCCCATCGGTGGGTCGAACAGCGGCGTCAGCGTGGGCCGGACGGCCCCGACAGCATCATCCTTCTGGCGGAGATGGTCCGGACCGACCTCCGCTGTCGATTCGCGCGCGGCCAGTCCCCCACGATGGCGGATTATCTCGGGCAGTTCCCCGCGCTGGGCGACGCCGATACCCGGGTCCTGAGCTTGCTTTATGAGGAATTCTGCCTGAAGGAAGAGCGCGGCGACGCGGTTGACATCGATTCGTTCTGCGAACGTTACCCGCGCTGGAAGGACTCGCTGGTTTCACAGCTTCAGTATCACCACCTCCTCAGCCGGGCGGCTGGGATCCGACCCAAGACGCCCGAATTCCCCGAGCCGGGGGACACTTTCGAGGAATTCCAGCTCCTCTCGCTCGTTGGGCGTGGGGGAAGTGCGCGCGTCTTCCTGGCGCGGGACCTCTCGCTGGGCGGTAAGCGGGTCGTCCTGAAGGTCTCGCCCGACCGGGGCCGCGAGCCGCAAGCGCAGGGGGCGCTCGACCATCCGCACATCGTTCCGGTCAACTCAGTCGCCTTCGACGACCACGAGATGCGCGGCCTCTCGATGCCGTATCGCCCGGGACTTCCGCTCGATGAGGTCATCCGGCGCGTCGAACCCGCCACGCGGCCCCGCCACGCCCTGGCGCTATGGGAGGCGATCACCCGGCCAGCCGAGTCCGAATCCCCTCCCGACGGGTCGACGGCATCCCCCGCCCAGCCGCCGCCCGCGAGCCGATCGCATCCATCGCTCCCCCGAGGCGACGGCTGGGACGGCTTCCCCGTCCGCGGACGGTATCACGACGGAGTCGCCTGGATCGTCCGCGTGATCGCCGACGCCCTTCACTACGCGCATGGCCAGGGCACCTATCACCGCGACGTCAAGCCCGCCAACATCCTGCTGACGACCGGGCACGGCCCACAACTCCTCGATTTCAACCTGGCCGAATCGCCCCACTCGGTCTCTCAGGTCCAGGCGGCAATGCACGGTGGTACGCTGCCCTACATGGCCCCCGAGCAGATCGAGGCCTTCTTCAAGGCCGAGCTCTGGGCGCAGGTCGGCGCCCGGGCCGATCTTTACTCGCTCGGACTGGTCCTGCGCGAATTGCTCACGGGTCAGGCGCCCGAGCTGCCGGCGGAGACCCTCTCGCCCCCCCGCGCCATGCGGGTCCTCCTCGACCGCCGACCCCTGCTGGATATCACCGTCCGGCGCGCCAATCCGGCCATTCCCCACGCCCTCGAGGCCATCGTGGCGAGATGTCTGGCGATCGACCCGGAAAAACGCTACCCGGATGCCGGGGCCCTTGTTGAGGACCTCGACCGATTCCTTCAGCGCAGGCCGCTCGTCCACGCCGTCAACCCGTCTCCGCGCGAGAAGACCGCGAACTGGCTGGTCCGCAATCGCCTGATCATCTCCGGATTCCTCGCATCCCTGCTTCCGCTCGTGTTCATCCTCGGCCTC
>JAKAUH010000131.1 GCA_021818605.1 Planctomycetota bacterium | reverse complement strand
CTTGCATTCGCTGACCTGCTGGCCGCTGGGTCCGTTGGGCCCATCGTAAATGCAGCCCGTCGTGGGCGGAACGCCGGTCGTCTTGCTGGTCGCGGTGGTCGTCCCGGTGGAGAAGCTGGTCCTGGTCCCGCCGCCGACTGTGAAGGCATCGGCGTGCATCCCGCCGCGGCCGCCGGACCGCGAAGACAGGGCCGCATGGGCTGGGTTGAGGGTGATCAGGCCGCTTGTAATCATGGTGCTGCCGCCGGAGGAGACGACCATGAGATTGGTCGCGTCATGACCGCCGGTGCGCGGGTTGAAGGTGTACAGGTTGAACATGGAGCCGGGCGCCATCCCGGCGCTGGGCAGGCTCAACTGGACGGGACCCGAGAGCCGCGCGCCGGTCACCTTGTACACGATCATCGACTCGGAGAGGCCCGGCGGCTCGTGCTGGGCAGCCAGCGCCGCCGGGATCTCGGCGACCTGGAGCGTGCCCGAGATCGGCTTCGCGCCGGGCGCTGTTCTCGCCGGCACCTGGATGTCGAAGCCGGGAATGGCCGGATTGGTGATGTCGACCGGCTGCGAGGCCGAGGTCTGGTGGAAGCCCGACGGCGCCGACCAGTCGATCGTGGGCAGGATCAGCGGCTGGGGGATGACGTTCTTCACGCCCAGGTAGATCGAGTGACCGAGCAATTGCGGTATCGGCGCCGTCAGCGGTAGCCGGTTCTCCGCCTGCGCAACGGATCCACCGGCGCCGATGGGCCCGGGGTTCGCGGGCACGCCGGCGATCGTGAAGTCCCCCTGTGCATTCGTGATCACCTTGGTGCCCCCGATCGAGACGGGCATCCCGGCCAGGGGCTCTCCGTTCGCGCCGACGACCTGGCCCGAGACCTCGGTCGAGGGGGTCGGCGGGTTCGTCACCGTGATCGGCAAGACGATCGTGCCCGACCCGCCGGAACTCGTCACGGCGACCTGATAGCTGTACGTGCCGGCCTCGTCGGGCGCGGGTGAGAATACCAGCTCGCCGGTGCCGCGGTTGAAGGTCATGTTCGACGGTAGCGGCTGGGGCGTGATCGTGTCGTTGATCCCGCTATTGCCGAGGCCCAGGTTGGGCAAGGTCACGTCGAGCGTCGAGCCGACGGCAACCGTCTGCGGGTCCTGCAAAACCGGCCCGCGGGCAGGCTTCGGCGAGGGGATCGGCGTGGGAGACGGCGTGGTCGCGATCGGGCCGGGACCGGTCGCACCGACCGCTCCGACGGGCGTGGTGGTTGTGCCGGCCTGGCCGGTGGAAGACGAGGATGGCGAGGTGGGGTTGGAATGCGGCGCGGCGGCCAGGTTGCCCGCGGGCAAACCGCTGGCCGCGGACGATCCAGGCGAACCCGGAACGGGCGTCCGGGGCGTCATCAGACCGGTCAGGTGATGCGCGGCGGCGTAGCGCGGGTGGGTGTCCAGCTCGAACGCCAGCGCCGCGCCCCAGCCGTGCCGGGCTGCGTAACCGGTATGCTCGCGTAGCGCGGTCGAGAGGGCACCGAGGCCGAGGTCATCCGCGAGCCGGGGATGGGCGGCGAGGTTCCGCGAGAAAGTATCAGCGTCGGACCGCGAGCCGAGCAGCGAGTCGAGCGCGTGCACCAGCGGGGTCGCACCCTGGTCCAGTCGGGGCCTTCGCACGTCGGCGCTGAGGAGCCATCGGGTCTCGAGAGGCTCGCAATGTAGCTTCAGCGCGGGACGCGGACGACGGGTCTGGCGGCGGCGGCTCATGGTGCGTTCCTTCTTGAGTGTAGGCGAAACCCAGGCGCAGACAACGAACGCAACGGCTCGGGCAGGAAGCCTGTTCGGGCCGCGCCCAGTTGCGCGCAACCCGAACGGAGACCCCCCTGTGGGTCGACTGGAATCAGCGCTGACAGTCCGGCGGCAGGCGTTCCGAAAACCCGGAGCCAGTCCCCATTCCGTCAGAGCCCGCACGGATGACGATCAACGGTCGGTGGAACTGCATGCTGCGCGAGCCCGGCACCGGAAGCCCTCTCCTGGGCTTTGCCGACCGGACCAGGACCTCGGAGGGCCCGCGCCTTGCGGATCGAGCGGTATTCCCATTCAGAACGACGCGAGGGCGAGCGATGACCTCGACCTCGCCAGCACGACACGATACGGTTTGCCACCGGCCGGATGATCGGCCTGGCACAGCGATGAGGTGTGCCTCAGAAAGCGACTCCCTCTACCATGTAATAACAGGAAATGGAGCGACGACCGGACAGGAAAATCTGGGAAACGAAATATTCAACAAAAAGAGGTCCCTGCCGCGCCGATATCATGAAATCTGACAGAAACTTCCTGTTTGCGCTGAAATGTTTACGCATCACACCGTTCCGTCGAGCGGTTGCTTCCTGGTGCGCTCAGCATCGCTACCCGAAGGCGCCCCTCCGGATTCGTAGGCCACGCGCTCAGCCTGACGGCGGACTTCGGGCCACGCTGAGCACCTGACCTGCGGTACGGCCCCTCGGCGCTCTCGGTACGGCCCCTCGGCGCCTCTCCCAGGTAGATGCAGGTCCAGGTGAGCGGAGCCCGCCGCTCGCCCTTCCGGAGCAGACCGTCACACGTCGCGACTCCAGCGGGCGAACAATCTCGCCACGTCCTCGCGTTTCCTCCGCACCGTTCGCTCCGAGATGCCCAGTCGCTCCGCGATCTCCTGGCACGTCCGTCCCTCGCGGAGGCCCCGGGCGATCTCACGAAGCGAAGGGCCCTGGATGGAGTCGATGAATTGGTCGAGCTCGTCCGACCGCTCGGCCATGGGCCCGCCAGGCGACTGCGGAGCCGGTCGAAGGTCAAGGTCCACCTCGACCTGCTGGTAATGTCCGCCCCGCCGTTCTGCCTGAAGACGCTCCTGCGCCAGCAGGACCTGATTCTTCATCGTTTTATGGATGTATCGCATCCGGTCATCGTCGGTGGCCAGGTCGGGGAACTTCCCTTCGCTCGCGAATCTATAGATTGCGACCATCGTATCTTGCACTGCATCCTCGAGCTCCCTGGTCCGCGAGCGGAATTTAAGGCGCTTGAAGAGGTGCCGGGCCAGGCCGATGAGGACATCGTGCCGCTCGCGAAAGATGCGTTCGATCGCGGCCAGGCCGTCCGATCCTGGAGGTTCTTCCGGACCGTCGCCCCCCCCCTTCTGGATGGTTGGTAGCACGCATGAATTCTCTGGATTCCTGGCTGCCTCCATGATCCCGATCCTCGGAATCGCAGGCGGATGTCAGGGGCCCGGCCTCGATTCCGGACCCACATGCTCGCACGTTGAGACGCTCGCTGTTTCCAAAGCCGAACGGACAGACACAGGACGGGTGCAACCCTGCGTCGGATCCTGCAAGCCCTCTTTAAAGAAAGTTAACGCGCGCTCGTGGCGGTGTCATGAGGTGTCCGATATTTTTAAGTTCAGACAATCGGAGGTGCGACCGAAAGCGCATGCCGTGATCCCGTGTTGGCCTGGTGCTGGACCGGGGGATAGCCAGGGAAGGCTCAACACTCGCCGGTGAGCAGGGGCCCGGGCCGCCGGTCATCCCGCGGACCGGAGCGACCGGCCGGGATCGGTCCGGCTGGCCCGACCGACCGGGCCTGGTGCTCCGGCTCGGTCCCCCGACCGGGCCGACCGGACCCGATCGGCGGACAGACTCTGTCCTGAAAGAGCCGGGCGAAGCTTCCATCGAGGCGGACTGGACGGCTCCCAGACAAGATCAATTTGCCTGTTTGAAACGGTCCGCATTTTGGCCGCGATGGATACCTTCTTCCGGTGCTCCGCCCTGTACTTCGACTGAAACGGATGACCTCGCAGCGCCCAACTGCGGCGCAGCAACGAGGCCATCAGCAGACCGCTTTGATCCATCAAAAGCAGGCACGCGCCGCAGCGGCGGGTTTTCCGATTGATGCGAGGCCAGTCCTGCTCCAGCCACCGGGCAATCGCCGCATCGTCCTTCTCGCGGGACGCGCGCCGGGGTTTTTGCGGCGTGTTCCCGCGCTGCCGGAGCCAGGTGCTCAGGTCGTGGGGATGGAAGTGGACATCACACCAGACCGTCGGCGCCCTGGCGGCGGAGAACGGCCAGCCATCGCCAGACGCACCGAGGAGCGACGCCCCGGAAGTCAGCGACCTCCTCGGTCGAGTACCTCTCGACAACGCGCTGGACAGCGAGGCATCGACGGCGCTGAAATTCAACGGATGTGCCTGCGGTCCTCATGCAAGACATCGTTGCAAACCGCAGGCTGGACTGACATTAGCGTCCTGAGATGCTATGGCCCGATCGCCAGCGGATTTCCTCAAGACGGAATTGCGATTGACCGAAACGCGACGAGGCGCTAGAGTCACGCCCCGTCGCCGGACGCCCGGGAAGGGCGAGGATCGCGGTGTGAACCAGAGGGAATTGGGGGGACGCCACGTGAAGATCGCAAGGAATCGCGGTCGCGGATCGCGGCTGATGGTTATCGGGCTGGCCGTCCTGGCGGTGTCGGGGACGCGGGCGGCGTGGGCGCAGCAGGCTGGTAACCCGCGGCTGAACTTGATGCCGCCGGCACCCCACGCGCAGAACGCGGCGCCGCGGCAGACGACAGATCTCCGCTCGCTGCCGGCGGCGACCCTCCAGGTCAAGGCGATGCCGGTCAACCCGTCGGACGCGATCGCGCTGGTCAACAACCAGGCGATCACCCGCCAGCAGCTCGCCGACGAGTGCGTGGTGAAGAAGGGCAAGGAAGTCCTTGATGTGATGATCCGCCGGCTGATCATCGACCAGGCGATGGCCCAGGCCCACCTGACGGTCACGCCCGCCGAGATCGACGAGGAGATCGACGCGATCGCCGCGCGTTTCGGAATACCCCGGGAAGGATGGCTTCGCACGCTGGACAAGGAGCGGGGCATTAGCCCGGCGCAGTACGCTCGCGAGATCGTCTATCCGGCGATCGCGCTGCGGAAGCTCTGCGCCAACCGGGTGCAGGTGACGCCGAAGGACCTGAAGGACGGATTCGAGGCAAAGTACGGCGAGAAGCTGCACGTCCGGATGATCATGGTGAACACCCAGAACAAGGCATTGCAGATCTGGGAAGACCTGCGGAAGAACACCGGAGCGTTCGAGCGGGTGGCCAAGGACCAGTCGATGGACCCCGGCACCCGCGCGATGGGCGGCCTGGTTCCCCAGCCGATCAGCCGGCACCTGTATCCGAACCTCAGCGACGGGGCCTTCCACCAGCTCGTGGACGGCGATCCCCGCGACCACGACCCGAGCCACAAGCCGAAGGACGGCGACATCACCGGCCCGATCCAGATCGACGAACACGCCTGGGTGATCCTCCGGCGCGAGAGCCTCGACCCCGCGCGGAAGGTCGGGACGCTGAAGGACGAGCTCGTCCGCCAGGGCGTTTACGAGGAGATCTACCAGGTGAAGCTCCAGGAAGCGATGGAGAAGTGCATCCACGAGCTGCTCAAGCGATCCTCGGTCGAGAACCGACTGACCGGCGCGGTCAAGCTGGCCA
>JAKAUH010000286.1 GCA_021818605.1 Planctomycetota bacterium | reverse complement strand
GGTGTGACGGCTCGATCCTTCAGGGGATGATCGAATTCATGATGATCTCCAATGTCTACCTGACGATCTTCGCCTTCGGCATGCTGGGCTGCGTGCTGGCCACGCCGCTGGTCACCTGGGTGGCCAATCGGGTCGGGGCGATCGACCGGCCGGACCACTTTCGCCGGGTGCACCAGGGCGCGATCCCACGGCTGGGCGGTCTGGCGCTGGCGATCGGCGTGGCGTGCGGAACGATGCTGACCTACCTGGACGTCTCGCTCGGCGTCCGGGCGGGGGCCGGAGTGTCGATGGCCAGCCACGGGGCGCTGCTGGTCGCGGCGCTGGTGATCCTGGCGGTGGGGTTCGTCGATGACACCCGCTCGATCGGGCCGCGAGTCAAGCTGCTGGGCCAGGCGACGGCCGTGCTGGCGCTCTACCTGGGCGGCGTCAGGATCCGGTCGATCGAGGTGCTCAGCCTGAACTTCGACCTCTCCGAGCCGTCGTTGGCGCTATCGCGGCTGGGGGTGCCATTCGACCTTTCGATCCCGAGCCTGCTGGTCACGATGACCTGGTTCCTCGGCTGCATGAACGTGTGGAACCTGATCGACGGGATGGACGGTCTGGCCTCGGGTGTTGGGCTTCTGGTCAGCGGGACGTTGACTCTGGTGGCGATCCACAACGAGAACTTCGGCGCGGCTGTGCTGGCGGTCGCGCTGGCCGGCAGCCTGGCGGGATTCTTGCTGTACAACTGGCATCCGGCGTGCATTTTCCTGGGTGACAGCGGCAGCATGTTGATCGGGCTGTTGATCGGGGTGATCGGCGTCCAGGGTTCGATGGGCGGGCCGTCGGCGATCTCGATCCTGTTTCCGATCGTGGCGATGGGGTTGCCGATCTCGGACACGGCGATGGCGATCTTCCGGCGATGGGTGCGCAACCTGCCGTTGAGCGCGGCCGACCGGCGGCACGTGCACCACCTGCTGATGGGCCTGGGCCTGAACCCGAGGCTGGCGGCGCTGATGCTCTACTGCTTCTCGGCATTCCTCTGCGGCGCGGTGATGCTCGGGCAGGCGCTTGAGAACGAGTACGTGACGCTGTTGCTGGGGGTTTTCGGCTGCCTGGCGTTCTTGCTGGTGGTGACGAGCCGCCGCGACGAGCTATCGAACCTGCGCGAGGACCTTCAGGACCGGATGACGCGAGGCCGGCAGGAACGTGCGGCGGCGAAGGTGACCTGGGAGGCGATCCAGAGGATCGAGTTGTGCACATCGGGTGATGCGGCCTGCGGGATCGTGGATCAGGCCGGGCGGACGATGGGGTGCCGCGACGTGTCGATCGCCCTCGATGAGGCGAGTGCGGTCGGCTCATGGGCGGCCGCCGGAGATGAGGGCATGTCGGGGCCGTCGGCGATCTTCCGACTCTCGGATGGTCGCGGGCGATGGATCACGATCGGGCTAGCGCTGGGCGCGGAGGCGCCCGTCGCGGCCGACATTGTGTTCCGCTCCATGCAGCGGCTGGGCCTGGCGATGGCGGGCCGGATCGAGCGGCTCGAGGCCGAGGGCCAGGCCAGGCTGGATCCGACCGGCCGACCGGTCGCCGAGATCGAAGGATCGGCGCGAGCGCCGCGCGGGATCGCACGTTTCGGCATCGCGCTCCGTCGCGGTCTTGCCGCGCGGATCGCCTCGCCGGCGGTGGCCCGCACCGCCCCCGATGGCCTGGCTCGACCACACACGCCCGCGCGGCCCTGAACCGCACATCGTCACGGAGGGGACCCATGGACGCGATCCAGACTTACCGAGGTTACGCCAGTTCGCCGACGCCGCTCCGCCCCGCGGCGACGACCGGGGTCGTCAACCCGGCCGCCGCGAAGGGAACTTCGGATTACCTGAGGGCGCTCCGACGCCGCGCCTGGATGGTCCTGGGCGTCGCCGTGCCCCTGGCGGTGCTCGGCTGTACCGTGGCGCTGCGACTGCCGCCGGTGTACGTCGTCAAGGCCGAGATTCAGATCGATGCATCGGAATTCGACCCCGTCCTGCGGACCCTGGTCTCGCAGGATGTCTCACCGCGCGACCAGGCCGCGCAGGAGCGCGCGATTCCCAACCGCGCCAGCCAGCTCAAGAGTCAGCGCCTGCTGGAACAGGTCGTCCGTCGCGAGGACCTGCGAGCGGACGTCGCCCAGTTCGAGGACCCGGTCGGCGAGCTGTTCCGCAGCCTGACTTTCGTGCCGGTCCAGCGGAACAGCAATATCTACATCGTGACGCTCGAGGGCCGGGATCCCTTCCTGACCAAGCGGTTGATGGAGGTGCTGCTCGACGAATTCGCCCGCGATGCCAAGAAGGAAACCCGGGACAAGATGGATGCCAGCGAGACGCTGGCCGAAGGGAACCTGAAGGACCTTCAGAGGGACCTGGGCGAGCTGGACAAGCAAATCCAGGCCAGGCTCGAGATCAACACCACGCTGGGCGCCAACGGCAAGAGCATCATCGAGGAGCAGGTGGTGAGCCTCGAAACAATGATGCGTCAGAAGCAGGTGCGCCTCGGCGAGCTAAGCCAGCAGATGGTGCTGATGCAGCAGATGCCCAGCCTCGACCAGAGCCCCGCCGCGGCGCGTCGACAGGAAATGCTCGCGGCGCTTGAGATCGAGCGCCGTCGCTACACCCAGCAACTGCAATTCACCAAGAGACGAGCGCGGAACTGGGCGTCGGACCCGTCGGCGATCGAGGCGTCTCGCAAGCTCAAGGACATCCTCGATGAGATGAACGGCCTGCAAAACGTTCGCACCGAGGTCGCGATGACGCCGACCGAGATGATCCTGGACCAGTACCAGCGCGAGATCGACTCGGACAAGCAGGAGCACGCCCGGCTCCTGCGCGAGATGCGGGCGAGTCTCCCGCTGCATCATGAGATCCTCAACATGATGAAGGATCGGGAGGAACAGGCCAGGCGGATCGCCGATCTGAAGGTGAAGATCGCGGACTTCAAGACGCTCGCCAGCACGCCCAGCGTGACCGAGTTCATCAAGGTGCCCCCGGTGATTCCCGAGCCGAGTGTGCCGATCAAGCCGAACCGGCCGCTGATGATCCTGGCCTCGCTGATCCTGAGCCTTGCGGCCGGCATTGGGCTGGTCTGCCTGCTCGAGCACATCGACCACTCCGTGAAGGTTCCCGAGCACGCCAGCCACGGGTTGTCGCTGCCGCTCCTGGGCGTTGTCCCGCGGATCCGACGGACGTCGCTAACTCAGCGGGGAAGCCACCTGTGGACGGCCGGAGACGCCGACGCGCTGGCAGCCGACGCTTATCGCAACGTCCGCGCCGGGCTGCTCGGCATCGGCGATCGCCAGGGGCCGATCATCACGCTGCTGGTCACGAGCGCCAAGGCAGGCGAGGGAAAGAGCACGACGGCGCTGAACCTCGCCGCGACCTGCGCCCTGGCGGGCGAGCGGACGCTGCTCCTGGACGCCGACCTGCGTCGCCCCAGTCTGACCGACGTCTTTATCGAAGACGAGGGAGCCGGGCCGGTCCTGGGGCTGGCGGACGTGCTCGAGGGCGAGGTGCCGTGGCAGCGCACGCTCCGCCATACCCGCCTTCAGAACCTGGACTTCATGCCGACGGGCGATACGCGAGACACGCCGATCGAGGTGCTCGGCTCACTCGAGCTGCGGCAG
Source organism: Planctomycetota bacterium (assembly GCA_021818605.1). GTDB lineage: Bacteria > Planctomycetota > Planctomycetia > Isosphaerales > Isosphaeraceae > JAKAUH01. The sequence continues at coordinate 1,852 of JAKAUH010000286.1, read as the reverse complement.
CTCCTGAAGTCGCTGTCGCGGCACTACGACCGGGTGATCCTCGACGGGCCGGCGGTGCTCGGGCTGGCCGATTGCCGGTTCCTGGGCCGGATCGTGGATTCGTCGCTCCTGGTCGTCCGGTCGGGTTCGCATCACCTGACGACACTCTACCGGGCCAAGACCATGCTCGAGCAGTCGCATGTGGCCATCGCGGGCGTGGTCTTCAACGGGCTGACCGAGGACATGGAGAACTGGTCGAGCTATCACGGCTATCCGCCGGCCTTGCCGGCGGCGTCGCCGCGGGACGAGGCATCACTCGCGCTGGCTGCACGCTGAACCAAGGAGCCCAGGAGACTCTGACCGAGCGGGGACAGGCCTCTCGAAGACCCGGAGCCAGCCCCCGTTTTGGCCGAGTTGGTATGGCGGAATGTCCCGCCGGGCCGGCAACCGGGAGAACTCGAACGTGGGACTGCGCGAGCGAATCCTGACCGCGATGGAACGAATGCAGGGTGCTGCCCTCATCGCGCTGGTGGCGGGCAGCGGGCTCTGCTTCGGCGGCGCCGTCTGGTGGTTCCCGGCGGCGCTGGCGGTGCTGGCGTTCGCGGTTGTGGCGATCCGCCTTGTTCAGTTCGCGGCGCTCGGCCGGTTCTCGATCCTGAGAAGTCCGGTGACACTCCTCTGGATCCTGCTCCTGGGTCTGGGGGTCGCCCAGTTGGTGGCGCTGCCGGCCCCGCTGGCGCGTCGCGTCTCTCCGGCCGCCCGGGAGATCTGGACGACCGGTAGCTGGTCGCCGCTGGTCCGCCAGGACGACCCCGACGCGTCGCCGCCGCCCGCGGTGGAGATCCGATCTCCGGCGACGATCGATCGCGCGGCAACGCTGCACTGGCTGCTGGGTGCCGCGGCGTGCCTGGCGGTGTTCTGGGCGGCGTCGCATCACGTCGACCGCCTGGGGCGGCTCTACTGGGTGCTCGGAAGCGTGGTCGGGATCTTTTTGCTCAACACGGCCTTCGGGATCGTGGAGTTCGGAGGAGGCGCCGAGGGACTCTACGGAATGATGATCCCCGGGCGTGCGCCAGCCTGGGGGCCGAATGTCGACGACCTGCTCGCCTCGCCGGCACCGGTAGAACTCCGGCGCGTCGGCGCGCCCGAGCGCGACGGCGGGCCGCCGATCGAACGGATCGCGGCGGTCGCCGACCGGCCGATGCTCGTGGGGACGATGATGGGCGGGCCGGGCGCGATCCTTGCCATGGGATCGATGGCCCTGCCGATCGGGCTGGGGATCCTGCTCCACCTGCTCTCACCGCGTGGCAGCCGCGAGAGTCTGGGCGATCGGCTGGGGCGGACGGGGCTCGGCAGTCTCTCGGTCCTGATGGTCTTCCTGCTGGCCTCGGGGTCGTTCCTGGCCGGGATGATGGCGGGCCCCTGGTTCTGCCTGCCGTTCGCCGCGGCGGTCGTGATGGTCGGGATGCCGGGAGTGATGTCACCGGGCGTCCGTTGGCTGTCGCTGGGACTGACGCTGCTGCTCCTGGCGTCGCTCGGCCTGGGGGCGGTGACGGTCAACACGCTGCCGGAATACCTGGCCCTGCGGGTGCCCGTCACGCCGATTTCGTGGGAGGCGACGCGACAGCTCTGGACCGAATGCCTGCCGATTGTCCGCGACTTCCCGATCATCGGCACGGGCTTCGGAACATTCCCCACGATCCATGCTTATTTCAAGACGCAGGACCTGCCCTCGGGCCCGGCGATGAGCAGCCTGCTGCGGGGACTGGTCGAATCGGGCTGGGCGGGTGCCTTGCTGCTGGCCTCGGCCGGCCTCTGGATGTTCTGCCGGCTGCCGTCGGGCCTGAAGAGAGTCGGCACGGCTGATCGAGAT
>JAKAUH010000602.1 GCA_021818605.1 Planctomycetota bacterium | reverse complement strand
CCACGAGCGACGCGACCAATCGATGGAACAAATCGGGAATTGCGGCCCTGGCCGGCTCCGCCCTGGCTACCCTGATGATGGTGAACGACGGGGTACACCCGCGGCAGGCCGCCGCGTCGGCGGCTGCTGACCCGCCGAAGCCCCTCTCGTCCAGCACGCTTGAATCTCAGTTAATGCCGATCATCAAGGCCCACAAGGGGAAGGTCGCCGTGGCCGTCAAGCACCTCGGCACCGGCGAGTCGTTCCGCTACCACGGCGACCAGGTCATGCCGACGGCCAGCCTGTGCAAGTTCCCGGTCATGATCGAGGCCTATCGCCAGGCCGCGGCGAAGGAAGTCGACCTCGACTCGTTCATCACGCTCCGCAAGGAGGACAAGGTCCCCGGCTCGGGCGTGTTGACGTACCACTTCTCGGACGGGACGAGGATTCGCCTGCGGGACGCGGTCCGGCTGATGATCGTCTACTCGGACAACACGGCGACCAACCTGGTCCTCGACGCGATCGGCATCGGTTCCACCGCGGCCACGATGGAAAAGATGGGCTACCCGAATACCAGGATCCACTCGAAGGTCTTTCGCCGCGACACCTCGGTGTTTCCCATGCGGAGCAGGGAATTCGGCCTCGGCAGCACGACGGCCGACGAGATGATTCGTCTCTGCGAGGCGGTCCACCGCAAGCAGGTCGTCAGCCCGTCGGCCTGCGACGAGATGCTCGACCACCTGCGCGCTTGCGACGACCGCGACAAGCTGCCGAAGCTCCTGCCGCACGGGACAAAGGTGGCCTTCAAGACCGGCAGCCTCGAAGACACCCGCACCGCCGCGGGCATCATCGACTGTCCCGCGGGCCCGGTCGCCGTCTGCGTGCTCAGCCACGACAACGAGGATCACCGCTGGGTCCCTGACAACGCGGGTAATGTCCTCTGTGCCGAGATCGCCCGAGCGGTTTACGACCACTTCGATCACCCGATCGCCGGCAACGGCAAGTACGTGAAGGACACCGCTGCCCATTGAAGGAGAACCGGTGCCTTCAGGCCAGGATCGCCGGCAGCGCCTGCGGCTTGCCTTCCTTGTCGACGCACGCCAGAGTTGAATGACCCTCCGCCAGCAGGACGCCGTCGCGCAGGACCTGGTACTCGTGGAGGATCTTGACGTGCGTCACGCGGGCGACGGTGACGCGGATGGTGAGCAGGTCGTCGTAGTAGGCCGGCTTCCTGTACTTGCAGCCGAGGTCGATGACCACCAGATAGGCGCCGGCGTCCTCGACCTCGCGATACGAGATCCCGCGCGAGCGGAGCATCTCGGTCCTCGCCATCTCGAAGTAGACGAAGTAATTCGCGTGGTGCAGGAGCCCCATCCGATCGGTCTCGGCGTAGCGGACGCGGACGGTGGTCTCAAAGCTCTGGGACATCGCGGAAGGCTCCCGTGATTCGACTCGTTCGGTCCGCCGATCAGCGCCGGGCCGTCGAAGAATCGGGCCGGGAGATGACCACCAGCGGATAGGGGTCGAAGGGCCATTGCTCGCGCCCGGGGATCGATGGTCGAAAGCCCTCGGCCACCCACTGGCGGAACCGGGCGGGTTCGTGCTTCCATCCGTGCTCGCCGAGCCAGCGCTCGTACTGATCCAGGTGCTCGGCCATGATCTTGCCATCCTTCAGCCGGACGAACAAGTAGCGGATCGAGAACTGCGCGCGGGCGTCCTCGAGGGTGCTCCCCGGGCGCAGGAGTTCGGCGAAGGCCGAGATCAGACCGGTGCGCTCCGAGCCCCACTGGCAGTGGATCAGAATCGGGTACTCGGCCGTGTCGAGGGTCTCGATCACCTTGCGGAGTTGTGCCCGGGACATCCAGATGCACGAAGACATCGCGACGTCGATCTGCGTGGCGCCCGAGGCGAGCGTCGCCGCGCGCTCGTCGGTGTACCACGACGCCTCGTTCGTCCCGCGCAGGTTGAGCACGGTCCTGATCCCGTACTCTCGCAGGGTCCGCCGAAGCGCCGCCGCCGGCATCTGACCGGAGCGATAGATTCGCCCAGGCTGAAGCTCCCCGAAATTGAAGGTCGCCTGGTCCCAGCCGACGTACAGCGCGCCGGCAAGCACAACCGCCACGGCGATCCGGGCCACCCATCGCAGCCGTCTCTTCCAGGGAGTGGTCATTGTACGCCTACGACCTCGAGGGCAGGGGGGTGGTGACGATCGACGCCTGAACCCGCTCGAATTCGAGGATCAATCGCCTGTCTCTTTCATCGGCTGGCGCTCCCGGGCGCGCCCAGGGCAAGCCGGCGACGACTGCCCAGGCCCGCTCACCCGAATAACCGGCGTGACGGATCAGGTAAGCCGCATGGGCCAGGCTGGTCCGATGGTGGCCCGCGACACAATGGAAAAACACCGGCTGTCGCGCCGGATCCGCCATCAGGTCGGCCGCCTGGGCCATTTGCTCGAGCGTGGCCGTCGAGCCCCGCATCGGCACGAGGATCCAGCTTACCCCGGTGCGGTCCACGACCTTGGATTGTGTGACGTACTTGGGGTCGTCGCGATTGATCGCCGTGAGGGTGACGATCGTCTGAATCCGTTCGCGCTCGATGATCGACGCCATCGCCGCGGGCGACTGCCAGGCGCCGCCGATCAGCCGGCCCGGCACCACGACTCGCAGCCGCTTCGGCTGGTCCCAGTACGAGGCCGCCAGCCAGGCAGATGCCAGCAGCAAGCACGCCAGCGCGGCCGCAACGCGGCGCAGCCGGATCCAGGGCCCTGGGACTTTTCTCTCCATGCGAGGCGGATTCTAGTCAGAACCGGACGGCTGGCAACCCCAGTTGCGACCTCGCTAATCCGGCAGACGCTTCACGTAGTCGACGAACCGCCGCGTGTCGCGCATCGGCGGACCGTGGCCGAACAGGACGAGCCGCGGCTCGAGCTCGGCCAGCCGACGCGCTGACCGCCGGTTGAGGGCCGGATCGACCGAGAAGATCCGCTGCGGCTCGCCGAGCATCGTCCGGCCCTTCCAGAAATCGATGTTGGACACGACGTCGCCCAGGACGAGGACACGATCGTCCTCGCGCCAGAACGAGATGTGGCCGGCGGTGTGTCCGGGCGTCTCGATGACGCGGAATGCTCCCACCTGGTCTCCCTCGCGGAGCCGACGCGCGACCGGGTGCGGCGGACCGGTCCAGATTGGTCCGACCGTGCCCGACAGCCAGTGCCTTGGCATGCGCCTCATGATCTCGCCGGGCTGTTCCATCGCGTCGGCATCGGCCTCGCCGCACCAGAGCGGGATCTCCAGGCCCTGGCAAATCGCACAGCTGGCTCCCTGGTGGTCGGGATGGGCGTGGGTCAGCGCATGCAGCGTCACCTTGCGGCCGCGGATGCGGCGGAGGATGCGTCTCGCGGCGAAGCGAGTGGCCGCGTCGACCAGAACCTCGCCCAGCAGGTAGACGTTGATCGCGTAGGGCGGCAGACCCTCCAGAATAATGATGTCGTCGGCGATCTGCTTCATTGGCGAGCTTGTGGTGGCAGGGTGGCCGGAACGCGAAAACCGTCTCTTCCATGATAACGGCCAGGCGACCGAAACATCGAGCCATATTGACCTGGGTCCGGATATCCACCACAATCCGACGGCGACAGGGACGCAAGCGGGCACGGATGTCGGAGGCGTCGATGGGCGGTAGGGGCCGATTGCTCGAGACTGCGGTCATCGCGCTTGCGATCGCGGCGCGGGTTGCCGCGGTGTTCATCCTCCACAACCACGAGGTTCCGCGGAGCACCTACGAGCACGGCGCGATCGCGGCGAACCTGCTCGCAGGACGGGGCTTCTCGATCCGGTTCCTGGGCGCGGACGGCCCCACCTCGCAGCAGGCTCCGGTGTATCCGGTCGTCGTGGCGGCCGCCTATGCCATCGGCGGGGTCGAGACGCCTCGCTCGCTGCTGATCCTCGAGCTGACGCAGTGCCTGCTGGGCGGTCTGCTGGCGTGGGGCGTGATTCGACTGGCGGGCGAAATCGCCCCAGGGCGGCGTGGGATGGCCGTCGCGGCCGGGCTCCTCGCGGCGATCCATCCCACGCTCGTCTATGCGGTGACTCATGTGCAGGTCGCCGGGCTAGGAGCAACGCTGCTCGTCTGGACGATGGTCCTCGGCTATCGCACCGGAAGCTCGGGAAGGATTCGCAATGCCGCACTGGCTGGAGTCGGCCTGGCTCTGCTGGCTCTGACCGATCCCATCCTGTCGCTCGCCGCGCTGGGGATCGCGGGGGCCGTAGTTCAGGGGCAAGGACGGGCCCTTTCCACCCTGCGACTCCTCGCGGTGACCCTCGCGGTCGCCCTTGCCGGCATCGCTCCGTGGGTGATGAGGAACGCCGGGGTCCACGGCGAATTCGTGCCGATCAAGAGCACATTCGGCTACGCCTTCTGGCAGGGGAACTGCTCCCTGAGCGAGGGAACTGACAAGGTCCGGCGTGCCTCGGTCGAGGGGATTCTGCGGCGAGGTGGGGCCGGCACGAGCCTGGGCGACTGGAATCGCGCCCTCTGGGCCGCTCGCCACGAGGCCGGCTACATTGATGACATCGCGCTGACAAAAGACGACAAAACCCGGCTCGGCCGGTTGAGTGAGCCTGAGCGATCGCGGGTGCTGTTCCGCCGCGCGCTCGACGAACTGGCCGCCGACCCCTGGCGGTATCCCCGGCTCTGCCTCCGCCGGCTTGGATACTTCATCCTCTTCGACGAGACCAACCCCAAGTCGCGGTCGATGATCTATCGCGTCCCGCACGTCGCCTTGACGCTGCTCGCGGCGATCGGGCTGGCTTTCGCGGGCCGGCCGACCAGAAAACGGCTGATGCCGACGATCGCCGTCGCGGCGGCGGTGACGCTTTTTCACGCGACGACGATCGTCTCGGCGAGGTTTCACATTCCGCTCGAGCCGCTGATGGCGGTCTGGGGCGCGGCGGTTCTGGGGCGATGGCCGGCCGGAGCAGTGCCGGTCGAAGGCACGAATCGAAGTGCCTCAGCCGCGGGTCCCCACCACATCGAACGTGTCGGGGTCGAAGACCGGCTTCTCGGCGCGGAGCTCGGCGACCGCCGCCGCGTCGAGGTGGCGCTGGGTTCTGGCCTGGAGCAGCGCCAGTAGCAGGCTGGTGCCGAGTCCCGCCAGGCTGATGACCACGGCGCAACCCCAGGCGACGGCCGGCACCGGGATCTCTTCGTAAGGCATGACTCGGTAGCTCAAGGTCGTCGCCAGTGCTGCGAGAACGGCAGCGACAGGAACGCCCGCGCCGATCGCGGCCACGCCACCGCCGCCGACCCAGTTCCCCATCCGGGTCAACGGCTGGGGGCCGTTCAGGGCGCGCATCCGCTCCATGTGCTCCCACTCCCGGCGCTTGTGCCGGTGCTTCATCGTGAGGATCGTTGGCACGAGCAGCAGGGGCATCAGGATCGCGACGATCGGGATGATGAGCGGATCCAAGGGTGGGGCTCCGAAGGGATTGGGGAAAGTACGGACAGGATACGAAGCTGG
>JAKAUH010000011.1 GCA_021818605.1 Planctomycetota bacterium | reverse complement strand
CCCGTCGGCGATGTCGCCGCGGACGAACTGATAGCGGGGGTGCTCGGTGAGGTCGGCGAGATTATCGGGATTGCCGGCGTAGGTCAGGGCGTCGAGGTTGGTGATCTCGATCGCCGGGTCGGTTTCCAGCTCGTGGCGCACGAAGTTGGCGCCGATGAATCCGCAACACCCGGTCACCAGGACTCGCTGGATCTTGCCTGTCATCCTGACCTCCCCAAACCGAGCCAGCCGGCCCGCGCGAGGCTCGCCCACATCCTTGAGGCAGGACCGCCCGGGCGCCCCAGAACACGCCACCGTCAGGGTACTCCGACCCGCCGCTTTCGGCAAGGTCACTCGTTCCGCGGGGTGGCAAGTTGGCGAGTGGACCGGTGAAGGCGCGGGACCTCTCCGGGGCGCGGGTCTCTGACCGGCCCGAGGTCGAGACCGCAGGTCGCGCGCTTCTGCCGGCCCTTGCTCGCGCGGGAGTTTGTGACCGCTCGGGCCGTTCCGCCGCGGAATTGGGATAGGGCTCGTGGACGCGCGAACCAGATCCCAATCCAGGAGACCGTCGGTCCGGCTTTCCGCCAGGGGTCGGAGACCCGCGCCGAACAGGAGGCCCGACCCGGTCTTCACTCGCCACTCGTCACTTCAAGCGACCCCGAGCCACTCCAGGCCACGAGTCACCGGTCGCTCAGGGCAGGGATTTCCGCCAGTTAAGGACGGCGTCGCGCAGGCGGCTTGCCACCTTCGGCTCGTCGGCGATGCGGTTCTTCGTCTCGGTCGGGTCGTCGGCGAGGTGGTACAGCTCGGGGTTGCGGCCGTCATCATCGACCAGGAGTTTCCAGTCGCCGTCGAGCACGCCCAGGTTCGGGGATCGGTCGTTGCCGCGTGGATAACTGAACGACCGGTCGTTCCGGCCATATTCCCAGAACAGCGGGCGAGTCCGGCGCGGGGATTTGCCGAGGAGGGCCGAGCTCATGTCCTCGCCGTCGCCCTGGTAGTCGGCCGGCAGCGAGGCGGCACAGAGGCGGCAGAGGGTCGGCAACAGGTCCACCGCGGCGAGCACGGTCGTGTCGTTCACCAACCCGGCGGGGACGATGCCCGGCCCCCAGGCGATGAACGGCAGCCGGACCCCGCCCTCGTAAAGGCTGAGCTTGCTCCCACGCAGGCCGACCGTGCGCTCGCGCTGGAACGTCGGCAACGGTCCGTTGTCGGAAATGAACAGCACGATAGTCGAGCGGCCCGTGCGATCCTTGCGCAGGGCATCCAGCAGCTTTCCGACCTGCCGGTCGACCTCGACCATCACCCGTCGGAGTCGCTCCTTCGTGTCGCCCCGGCCCGAGGCTCGGCCGTCCTTGCCGGCCTTCTGATCGTCGGCGGAAGGGACCCAGGGCGTGTGCGTGTCGTCCAGCCAGAGGTTCACGAAACACGGTTTGTCCGGATGAGCGCTGACGTACCCGAGGGCCGTGTCGCACATCCATGCCGTCCGCTGCCATCGTTTCACCGGGTCGACCGCCGACCAGATCCAGTCGCGGGCGGTGAGCTCCGCGGCGGGTTCGGGGCTCTCCCAGGTGCCCTTGCCAGAATCGTACCCATACGCGGCGAAGCGCGGCGGGTTCTGCACGTCCCGGCCGCCGCCGAGGTGCCACTTGCCGACATGGGCGGTCCGGTAGCCGCTCGCCTTCAACGCCCGCGGCAGCGCCGGGGCCTTCGGATCGAGGAAATCCGCCTGCTCGCACGACCGGTTCCCGGCGCGGGTCTGAAGGTAGCTGGTGATTCTCCACCGGGCCGGAAACTGCCCGGTGATCAGGCCGCACCGCGACGGCGAGCAGATCGGCGAGGCCGAGTAATACCGGGTGAACCGCACTCCTTCCTTCGCCATCCGGTCGATGTTCGGCGTCGGGATCGAGCCGCCGTAACACGACAGGTCGCCCGGCCCGAGGTCATCGGCGAGCATGACGATCACGTTGGGACGCCGGTCCTCGACGCCCGCCGCGGCGCCGGTAGCCAGGGCCCCGAGCGTCATTACAACGATCACCGATCCGAAGTGTCTGAGCATGTCGGTTGGTTCCTGGCCGTTTTGTCCGGAGGGAACGAGGCACGTTCGACCGCCCGGCCCGATCATCCCGGCGGCCGGAGAGCGCTGCGATGGTCCTCGGACCGAGCACCTTACTGTACGGCGCCGCTCGTCCCGATCGAAACCCCCGGGTCGGCCGTGGGACGCGCCTCGTCAACGACCAGCAACCGGAGCGGATGCCGGCACCGCGGATCGCCGTCGCGAGCGATCGGCGGGAAACGACACCGATCGCGTGAACAGTCCTGCCGAGCGGATCGTCGGGTGACTGCTGAGCGTTTCCCGTTGAGAGTGACTCGCATGGTCACGCGTGTGCTGGTTCCTTGGCAGGATGTGGAATTGGAACAGGAACTTGCGAGAGACGTGCCCGAGGACCAGGTCGCGCCCGGTGAGCTCGAAATGGAAATTGCTGCCGGGCCGTCCGGCCTCCCGGTTGTCGAGGTGCTCGTGCTGCGGGTTGCTGACGCCCTGCGGGCCCGTCCCGATCACGGTCAATCGGTAAGCGTGGTGGACGCTCAGCCGTTCGGCGAAGTGCAGGGTCACCGTCTGGTCGACCGCGCTGTACACCGCGCGATGGACCTTGACATGATGGCCGTCGAGTCCGACGACCCGATAGTTGTGGATATCCTCGGCCGTTGTCGGGTCGAGCGTCCCGGTGAAGGTGAGGACGACGGTCGTCGGCATCCGGTGGAATCCGAACCGTTGCACCTTCTTGACCTGCGGGCCAGGGGTGGGCGTCGTCGCGGTCCGGGAGACCCCACCGTTGCCCGTGGTTCCACTGGGGCTTGGTGTTCCACTGGGGCTTGGTGTTCCACTGGGGCTTGGTGTTCCACCGTTGCTCGTGGTTCCACCCTGGCTGGTGCCCGGGCCCTGAGCGGGTTGCGCCGATACGATCGCCGTGGCCGTGGGCGTCGCCGATTCATCATGGTTCAGCGACCTGACCAGGACGGTGACGGTCTCTTGCATCCCGACCGCCGACAGGTTCACCTGCAGCTCGATGGCACCGGTCGAGAGGCCCGGCAGGATGAAGGTCGGGATCGACTGCGTCGGCGAACCGTCGAGACCGACGAGGTTCGCCGTCACCGGCCCGCTGGTCGTCATGATGGTGGCGCTGTAGGAGTCCTCGGTATTGCCCGTGTTCTGAACCGTCAGCAGGAACGTGGCCATGCCCGGACTGGGGAGGGTCTGCGACGCGGGGCTGAACGCGGCCGTCATGCCGGTTGTCGCGGGGATGGCGAGCGCCGTCGTGGCCGCGGCCTGGATGGCCGGGTTGCTGGCCGAGGTCGCCATCGCGGTGAGATTCAGGTTCCCCTGCACGGCGAAATTGACCGCGCTGGTGCTGATCGGCACGACCTGAGACGCCCCCGGCGCCAGTGTGACCTGGCCTGTGCCGAGACTGGCGACGAGCGCGGCCGGACCGCCCAGGGTGAGGTTGTAGGTATCGGTCGTGGTTCCGGTGTTCTCGACTGTCGCCTGGAACGCAGAGCCGGGCGCTCCCGAACCAGGATTGAGCGTGACCTGCACGCCGCCGGCCGTCACGATGAGCGTGCCGCTCGTAGTGCCGGAGACGGCGGGGTCACTCGTCGATGTCGCAGTCACGGTAAACGCATAGCTGCCGGGAGTCGTGCCGGGCTGGATGGTCAGGCCGAGCGGCACGTCGCGGAAGTTGCTCGCGCCTGGAGGCACGTCGATGCTCGTCTCGCCGAGCGTCGCCGTGATGCCCGCGGGCAGGCCCGTCACGGCCAGCGAGAACGTATCGTCCGCGCTGCCCGTGTTGGTCAACTGAACGACATACGACGCGGACGATCCCTGCCCCGCGGTCGCCTGGGCGGGCGTGAGCGCGGCGACGATCCCGTGCGACACGGAGTCGGGCACGAGGATCGGCGGGCCCGCCACCGTCAGACTGGCCGATGCCGACCCGTGGACTCCGAAGACTCCCTGGATCACGCTGAACGAGGTCGTGCCGGGTGGAGCATTCACGGCGCTCGTGATCTCCACCGGTACGTCCACCGATCCCCCAGCGGGGACCGAGACGGCACCGGTAAGTTTGCCCGTCCAGCCCGATGGCAGCCCCGAGACGAACGGATCAAACGTGACGGCGGCCGTGCCCGGGTTGAAGAGCCGAACGTCGTAGGTCGCGGTGGCACCCGGCTGCGCGGACTGCGAGGCAGGAGAGATCGCGATGATCGACACACCCGTCACGCTGGTGCCCGGGAGCGCGATCTCGCCGGGCGTGCCCTGACTGGTGAAATCGACCGTCGTGCCCAGCGTCACGTCCTGCGTCTGGCCGGCCGGGATGTTGCTCACCGTGGATTGCCAGGTGAACGTGAAACTGGTACTGCCAAACGCGAACCGGCGCGTCCACGAGAGCGTGTCGGTGCTCCCCGCGGTTGTGACGACCGGCGGGTCGTTGAAGGACGTGTTCACGCTTGTGCCGGTCGGCACCTGCACCGAGATCGTCACGGGATCGCTGAGCACCTGGCCGACCTGATAGATCGACAGGCCGGCGGCCGTGGTGGCGTACATCAGATCGCCCGAGACCGTGATCCCGTGCACCGCGCTGGGGACCGGGATGGCACTGACGGCCAGGTTGCTCCGGTCGGTCGGATCGACGAGCAGCACGACCGGGTTACCGTTCAACAGCAGGTCGCTGACCAGGAAGTCGCCGTTGCCGAGCGAGACGCTGTCCACTTTCTGCCCTGACTCGCCGGCCGGGAAAGTCTCCTGGGTGACCAGAGTCGATCCGACGATCTGCGGGTTCTTCGGATCCGTGATGTCGAGGAGCGTCAGGGTCGCGTTGCCCGCGAGGCCGATGGTGGAGACGGTGCCGGTCGGACCGCCGGTGCTGCCGACCACCAGCGCATAGTGCCCCTGAATGCCGATCTCCACCACGCGGTTCGTGTTGGGGATCGACAGCGAGCTGAGCAACGTCATGCTGCTCGGATTGGAAACGTCGACAATGTCCACCTGGCCCTCGCCGGTTTGCGTCTCGCTGCCGGCCGAGGTCGTGCTGGCGACATACGCGATCTGGTCGTTGACCAGTACGGCGCCGTCGTGGTACGTCGGGCCGGCGTACGGCGGGCCTGGCTTGTTCGACAGGACGTCGGACAACGACGGGCTGGCCGGGGTGCTGGTGTCGATCGACAGAAATGTCCCGAACTGGCCGACGATGTAGTCCAGGAGAAGGTTGACTCCGTCGGTTGGCACAAAGGCCGCGGTGCCGGTGCTGTTGACCAGAAGATCGGTCAGGAACGCGTAGGGGACCACTGTATTGCTGAGGAATTGAGGACTCGCCGGGTTCGCCAGCGAGTACACCAGCAGGTTGAACTGGCTGGCGTCGACGTCCGTCGTCGTCGCGAGATAAAGGTCGTTGTTCACGATCCGGACGACATTGAAGGCCAGCGAGGCCTGCACGATGTCCTTCGTGCTGATCGTGCCGACCTG
>JAKAUH010001152.1 GCA_021818605.1 Planctomycetota bacterium | reverse complement strand
TTGCCTTCTTGACGCGCTTCAGTCGCCTCGGGCCCCCAGTAGTTCGCCTCGTAGCCGGGCGGCGCGAACCTTTCGCTCATCTCGCGTTCTTCTGGGGGAAACAGCACAAGCGACAGGGACCAGGCGAGGATTCCAGTCATGGGTCGGGCCTCGATCGATGTGGGCAGGTCATGCGGGTGGGTTTCACCGGGTCCCGCCTGACAGCTTGTTCGGTACAGCCATGGTACTCATCGGCTGCCGCGTTCGGCGGAATCATCGTGCGGACCACGGATCCTGGCGGGCGCCGCGTCGAAGTCGTGACAACCGGATCAGCCTCCGGCACAGGTACTTCGAAGCGAATCGGTCCTCCACTATAACCCCGAGGGTGCGCCATTTCGAGCAAAATCGCTGCTTTCGTGCGCCGACGCGCCTACGAAATTGTCCGCCGGCCTGAAGAATCCGGAATGTTCCCCCGAACGAGCAACCTGATTCTCTACGCTGTCGGAGCGAGGAAGGATCGAGGGGGAGAGTCGGGGCGCCCTCGCAAGGCTTCACGGCGGTCGGCCGCCTGGGGGCGTGATGCCCCGAGGCGGACGGCTTCGCGGGGTACGACGGATTCCGCCGGGGATTCGCCCGCTGGGTTTCCCGCTCAGCGCGACCTGGGGGCCGGGTTGTCGGCCTGCGAGGCGGGGATGGTCAGCTCATTGATGACCTTGTTCACCCCGACGGTCTCGGCTGTGAGCGTCACGGCCTTGGCTCGGGCCGCGGCGGTCGGCACGCTGCCGCTGATGGTCGCCACGCCTTCCTCGACCTTGACGTTCAGGTTGGATGTCTGCAGGGCCTTGTCCCAGTGGAGGCGACCGTAGATCCGGGCCGCCACGCCCATGCTGTGCACCGACTCCCGCGTCTTGTGGAACCCTTCGCGGACGGCGCCTTCGGCCTTGTCGATGCTCCTCCTGATCTTGCGGCCGAACTGGTCGAGCTTCTCCCCGGCCTTCGCGGCCGGTCCTTCCTGCTGGGCACGGCCGGAGCCCGCCGCCCACGCGGCGAACAGGCCGAGCGCCACGAACACGGCAATGCCATGGACCTTCTTCGCAATGCCATGGACCTTCTTCATGGTGTGCCTCCCTTGCGGTCATCAGTAATCGCGTGCCAGGCGCCGATCGAGCATCAGCTTCAATTGAGAGCTTACCCGTTTGGCGGGTCGGAGCCGAGGGGTTGGTTCCCTCGGGAACGCGCTATCACATCGAGGCGGCGCGGGAGTCGGTTCAGCCGTGAGTCTGCTGGCCGCGCCCGACGTTCACCAGGAAATCGTCGCGGTCCGGGCGTCCGTGGCTTCGTGCCTCCTGCTGGCGACGGGTTTCCTCGGCGACCTGATCGGGCGTCGCGGACTGCTCAGGAGGGCCGTCGGACTTACCGGCGTCGGCGTCCGCCCCGGACACCGGCTTGACCTGATCCTCGATGGCCTCGGTGAGCGAGTGTTTCGTGGGAATGGTGGCCATGATATTCCTCCTGCGATCTGCCTGCTGGTGCTTGATGGAGACGAAGGCTCGTGAGGACGCGAGCTCGGCATGGCGAATCCACCAGCTCTCGTCGAGAACCTTCTCTCGCAATTCTCGGCCCACGCCGCGCAATCGATGGGGAAATCGGCGTCACAGGATTTGCCGTGCCTTCTTTCTGAACGAGGAGTCGAGTCGGTGTGACTCGCGATCTGAGAAAGAAAAGGAAGGATTGCACTCATGCTCTGATCGCCCGATCGGACCACTCGGCTGAGCCCAACGGACCCGCGCCGGGATTGTCGGCCGTTCGAAAGCGGCTCCGCTGGCTGCGAGGATCACCCGTTCCAGGCGGAGATCCTCGAAGCGAGTGGGGATCCATTCGAACGAAGATCCGACGATCGGCAAGACGCCTGGGTCAGGGGATTTGCGTTGCGCCTTCGCTGTTCGCGAGGGCTTCCCTCGCCTCGACCAGCAGGTGGCGGAACTCGGGCCAGTCCTCCGGGTAGACCCGCGTGCCGCCCGAACCGGAGGCTTTCGCGAATGGCGAGGCGAACCGCTCGGCCTTCTCCAGGTACTCGCGCGCCGGTATCAACTTGCCACTCTTGCAGTGGAGCAGGGACAGGATCGGCCAGCAGAGGTACGCTTGGGCGGGGTCGCTCTGCTCGGCGGCCTGGGCCCGTCGGGTGGCTTCGCTCCAGTCTCCGGCGCGAAGGGCGGCCAGCGCGACGGTCGAGTGGATCGCGGCGGCATGCTTGCGCCTCATGTGGAGCGCCAGTGCCAGTCGCAGGGTCGCCTCGGCGTGCGGGCCGTTCGAGGCCAGCGCGAGGGCTCGCACGATGGGCCATGACGGCGGCTGTGACTGGACCAGACCGGCGATCCGACGGCACAGCTCGCGGTATCCGTCGAGGTCGCCCGATTCAAGGAGTGCGCGGGCGAACCCCAGCCAGGCGGATCCTTCGTCGGTCTCGCCTGAACTGGCCCAGCGCCGGTATTCGTGGACGGCCGCCGCCGCATCGCCGGTCCTCAGCAGGAGCTCGGCCCTGCGGAGCCGCGACAGCCCGTCGGGGGGCGTCTGGGTGCGGATGCGCTCCAGGTGGAAGGCGACCGCGCCGGGTTGTTCGGCGTCGGCGGCCAGCGCGGCCTCGGCCAGGTGCCAGGCGAACGCCCGCTGCAGGGCCGAGCGATAACGATCGGCGGCCGTCTCTTCGCGGCTCGAGCCGTCCCAGACGGCCACGCTCTCGTCCCAGTTGGAGGAGGCCAGCATCTGGCCGTCGGGGCTCCAGCAGACGCGGGGGTTGAAGCCGCCGTCATTCGGCCGGCGCCCCTCGATTCGGAGTGTGACGAGTTCCTCGCCGGTGGCCATGTCCCAGACCATCGTCTTCCCCCGGTCGGCGCCGGCGAGTCGACGGCTGTCGGGGCTGAACGCCAGGCGAAAGACGGGCACCTGCTCCCGGGGCCGGAACCGATAAAGCGGCTGGCCGTTCTCCGCCGACCAGACCCCGACCATGCCGTCGATGTCGGCGGCGGCGAGCAGGCGGGCGTCGCGGCTGAACGCCACCGCGATGACGCGTTTCGTGGTGAAGGGGAGCCGCAGCCGGTCTGGCCCATCCGTCAACGTTCGGATGCGAATGACGCCCTCGGCGCTCGGGTCGTTGCCGTCCTCGATCACGGCGCCGTAGTCGTCGAAGGCGACCTCCGAGCCGTCGGGACCGAAGGCGATCGCGCTCTGGTTGTGACGCGAGGGGTGTCGCGTGACCGTCCACGCCGCCAGGACCGCGCCCGAGGCGCCGTCCCACACGCGGATCGCGCGGTGCTTTGGCTCCTTGTTTCTGCCAGGGTAGGCGATCGCGGCGACCTTTCGGCCGTCGCGGCTGATCGCCACGATCGATGCCGGCCAGTCGAGGCCGCTCAGCGTCCGTACCTGCCCGGTCGAGAGGTCGCTGACGTGGATCCGGGTGCGATCCCGCCCGATTGTCGCCACAACCCGGGTCGACTCGTCGAGGTCCGCGAGTGTGCCGGGGCTGATGAAGCCGTCGTTGACATCCACGTAGGCTCCGCGCGCGAGCTCGTTCCGGGCCGGGTCCCAGCGCTCGGACTGACCGGACTTGCTAACGATCCGGAGCCGGCGACTGTCGGGCTCGAAGGCAATCGCGTGGGCGCGGGCCCTGGGCAGGGCCTGGTATTCGGAATGGCGGGTGAGGTCCCAGACCTTGATGTCGCCGTCGCGACGGCCGCCCGAGGCCAGGGCATGGCCGTCGGGGTGGAACGCCAGGCACGCGGCGCGCTCGGCGTGACCGCGAAGGAGCGACCGCATCTCGCCGGTCCGCGCGTCCCAGAGGCGGATCGTGGCGTCCCGGCCAGCCGTTGCCACGGTCCGGCCGTCGGGGCTGAATGCGACGGCGAGCACTGGCCCGTCGTGGCCGATCAGCTCGTGCGTCGCGCGGGCGGCCCTCACGTCCCAGATCCGGGGAGGATCGGTCGCCACCACGAGCAGCCGTTCGTCGGAGCTGATCGCCAGGTCCGGGCCCTCGGTCTGGAAGTAGTCGGCGGCGTGTCCCTGCTGGCCGGGAAGCCCGTGGGGGAGTTCGGTCAGCTTCCGACCGGTTTCGACCGAGCGGATGACCACCGACTCGCGCCCGCTCACGACCAGGATCCTGCCCCGCGGGCCGATCGTGGCCCGCCCGCCCGCCGATTCGACCTGGCGCACCACGGAGTGGTCGGCCGCGTTGAAGAAGACGACGGCGTTCCGCCCGCCCGCGACCAGGAAGCGGCCGTCGGGCGTGAACGCGACCGTCCCGCCCGCGTTCCATCGCGCTACCTCACGCCGTGCGTTCAGGTCCAGCACGGCGACATCGCCGCCGATACCGCTCACGGCGATCCGGCGGCCGCCCGGGTCGAACGACACCCGGCACGCAGCGACCGGCGCCTTCAATCGGTCGACCCGCTGGCCTCGCGCGACGTCGTAAACGTCGACCCGGCTGAGGGCGAGCCCGGGGTCGCCGTTGGGGTTGGAGAAGGGGTCGATCAGGAGTGCCGCCAGCTTCGAGCCGTCGGGGCTGAAGGCGACACGCATCGCCTCGGGATAGGTTTTGTCCTCCACCCGGAGGATCTCGGGGTGATTGAGGTTGGCGAGGTTGTCCCACTCCCAGCCTCGCCGGGCGGGCTCGGTGCGATCGAGCAGGGTGTCGACCCGGTCGACCGAGCCAACGCGCCACTCGAGGCGGGCGCGAGCGATCGTGCTGACGTACAGGCTGTCCCTGGCCTGTTCGCGGGCCTCGGCGGCCTGGCGTCGGCCAGCCACCGCGTCGGCAGCCCGGGCCTCGGCCTTGCGCCAGAGGACCGTGATTCCCGCGACGCCGGCGACCACCGCCAGCGCCAGCGCCACGCTCAGGGCCGCCTTCACCGGCTCGCGCCGGCACCACTTCCGCGCCTGGCCGAGCCAGCTTGTGCGGCGAGCGAGGATCGCGCGGCCATCAAGGAACCGGCGGAGATCGTCGGCCAGGGCCAGGGCGGTCGGGTATCGTCGCTCGGGCGCCTTTTCCAGGCACTTGAGGCATATCGTCTCGAGGTCGCGCGGGGTGCGCCGCTGGAGCCGGCCGGGCGGTAGCGGCTCGTGACGCGTCACCAGGTCGAGGGTCGAGAGCGGCGTTTCGGCCTGAAACGGGGGCCGAGTCGTGAGCACGGCGTAAAGAATCGCGCCCAGGGCGTAGATGTCGGTCGCGGGTCCGACCCCGGCCGTCGGGCCGCTCGCCTGCTCTGGGGCCATGTAGCTCGGCGTGCCCAGCAGGTCGCCCGTGCGCGTCAGGCCGCCGTCGGATTCCATCAGCTTGGCCAGGCCGAAGTCGGTCAGCTTGGGAACGCCATCACCGGTGAGCACGACGTTCGCCGGCTTCAGATCCCGGTGGACAACCCCGTGCCCGTGGGCGAAATGCACGGCCCGCGCCAGCGCCTCGACCAGGACCGCGGCCTCGTGCGGGCCCATCGGCCCGGAGTCGAGCCGGCGCTGGAGGCTCTCGCCCGCGGCG